>JACMJT010000300.1 GCA_014380505.1 Hyphomicrobiales bacterium
CCTCTGATTGCTGGATTGGGACGCGATTCTTGAGCATGGCGCCTGGAGGGGAGATCGCTTCCCCTGATATTGAAAATAGCCTGCCGTTGCGGGGGCGTCAATCGGCGGCGAGTCTTCCGATCACGTTGGCAGCCAGGCGCGCGGCGGTGAAAGCGGCGGTGCCATTGATGTCGCGCTTCGGCACGAATTCCACCATGGCGAACCCCGCAATACGCGCCTTGCGCGCGACGCCTTCGATGAGGCCCAGCACTTGCGTGTACGTAAGGCCGCCGGGCGTGGGGTAGGCGACGGCCGGCATCTGGGAAAGATCGATCGCATCCAAATCAAGCGAGATCAAGCAACCTGAACCTTCTGGAATATGCTGGAGCACGGCGTCGAGGCCCGATTGATGAATGTCGCGCGCTGTTACGATGTGCGAGCCCCACTTCAAGGCATCGTTTACTTCTTGGGCACGGGCGCTGCCGATGCCGCGCGCACCTGCCTGCACGATCCGCCAGATGTGAGGCTGCTCGGAAGCGCGCCGCATGGTGCTCGAAAAACCCAGACACTCACCGTGGCGTTCATCGCGCCAATCGATATGGGCGTCGATCTGCAGAATGGTGATGGGCGGGCTTCCGGCGAAACCGGCGATGAAGGGAATTGGCGTCGAGTCATCGCCGCCGAACATGATGGGGACGGCTCCGGCCTCGAGAATGCGCCGGGTGCAGGTTTCGATCAGCTTGCGGTTTTGAGCGCCACTGTTTGGCTTGGTGGGAAGATTACCGAGATCGGCGATCTTGAGGCCATGCCGCAGGAGCGGGTGGCCGAGATCGAAATCCCAGTGGTCAAGCCACTCCGCATCGGAAGCAAGTGCTGCGCGGAACGCATCGGGTGCGGCGGCGTGAACGCGGTTGTCGATGCCCTGGTAAGGCGTGCCGTGGGGGGCGCCGAAGATCGCGGCCGCGAAACCCTTGGGCGAATCTGCCACCGTCGAGCCCATGAAACCGGGCTTCGCCAATTTACGGATCATGTGCCACTTTCAATCACGTCGTTCTGCCCGCATAATGATATTACCCATGAACAGTATTGGAAAAATCGGGGTTCTTCTAATTAATCTTGGGACGCCCGAGGCCACATCCTATTGGCCCATGCGGCGCTATTTGAAGGAGTTTCTGTCGGACCGGCGGGTGATCGAGACAAATCGGCTGCTGTGGTGGGTCATCCTCAACGGAATCGTGCTGTCGTTCCGCCCGCAAAAGAGCGGGCTTGCCTATGACAAGATCTGGAACCGGGAGCTCGACGAGTCGCCGCTCAAAACCATCACCCGCGCGCAAACGGAAAAATTGGCGGAACGCCTTTCGCGGATACCGAATGTCATGGTGGATTGGGCCATGCGCTACGGATTTCCCGCCACCGGCGACCGCATCAAGGCACTCCTCCAAGCGGGTTGCGACCGGATCCTGTTGTTTCCGCTTTATCCGCAATACAGTGCTGCAACAACGGCCACCGCTCTCGACAAGGCGTTTGACACTCTCAAAGAACTGCGATTGCAACCTGCTTTGCGGTCGGTGCCGCCCTATTTCGACGATGCCGCCTACATCGATGCACTCGCGCGCAGTCTTGAAAAACATCTGGCGTCGCTCACCTGGAAGCCCGACCTTATCCTTGCCTCCTACCATGGTCTGCCGCAAAGCTATGTCGACGCGGGCGATCCTTACTACAGCCATTGCATAAGGACGACGAAACTTCTGGCGGAGCGGCTCAAGCTGCCAGAGGGCAAGCTGGACGTGGTGTTCCAGTCGCGGTTTGGCAAAACGGAATGGCTTAGGCCCTATGCGCAGGAGACTATTGAAGGGCTGGGCGCGCGGGGCGTCAAAAACATCGTCGTTATTATGCCGGGGTTTGCGGCAGATTGCGTGGAAACGCTGGAGGAGGTTGCCATCGGGCTTCGGGAAACATTCCTCGAGCGGGGCGGGGTCAACTTCTCGGCCGTGCCATGCCTCAACGACCGGCCAGAATCGATTGACATGCTGGAGGCCATCGTGCGCGGGGAGTTGGCGGGTTGGCTGTGAACGGCCTTGCACTGGGCACCGGGAGCGTTAAGAGGGATTTGTAACGGGGGAGATTGACCATGTTTGAAGGTGCGAGCGTATTTGTCCTGGTGGTGGTGGCGGTCGTCATCTTCTACCTGGTGCGGGCGATCCGCATGGTGCCCCAGGGCTATGCCTATACGGTGGAGCGCTTCGGCAAATATGTGCGCACGCTGCAGCCGGGGCTGGGGTTGATCATTCCCTTCATCGACAGGATCGGCGCCAAGCAGAACATGATGGAGCAGGTGATCCAGGTTCCCTCGCAGGAAGTCATCACCCGCGACAACGCCATGGTGACGGTCGACGGTATCGCCTTCTATCAGGTGCTTGACGCTGCGCGCGCCACCTATGAGATCAACGATCTGCAAAACGCCATCATCAACATGACGATGACCAATATCCGCACCGTCATGGGCTCGATGGAGCTCGACAGCCTGCTGTCGCAACGGGACGAGATCAATCAGCGCCTCCTCGGTGTTGTCGATCAGGCGACACATCCGTGGGGCGTCAAGATGACCCGGATCGAGATCAAGGACATCAATCCACCGCGCGATCTTGTCGACTCGATGGGGCGGCAGATGAAGGCCGAGCGCGAGAAGCGCGCCGCCATTCTCGAAGCCGAGGGCCTGCGCCAGGCGGCGATCCTCAAGGCCGAAGGCGAGAAACAGTCGGTGGTGTTGCAGGCCGAAGGCCGAAGGGAAGCGGCGTTCAAGGACGCAGAGGCGCGCGAACGCTTCGCCGAGGCGGAGGCGAAAGCCACCGAAATGGTCAGCAACGCCATCTCCAGCGGCAATGTCCATGCCATCAACTATTTCGTCGCCAACAATTACATGAAGGCGCTTGAGGCCATCGCCAAATCGCCGAACCAGAAGATTCTGATGATGCCGCTCGATGCCACCTCCATGCTGGGCTCGATCGGCGGCATTGCCGAGATCGCCAGGGAAGCCTTTGGCAGCGGCGGAAGTGTTGCCCAGGTCGGGCGCAAGACAGCCTCCGGCGTCCCCGGCGTTCCCAACAAGAACTGACGAGGACAGCGTCATGGCCGAATTCATACCGCTGTTGGGAGATTGGTTCTGGTGGGTCGTGGCCGGACTGCTGCTGATGCTCGAGCTGACGGCGCCCGGCGTATTCTTCATCTGGCTCGCCATACCGGCGGCCGTCGTCGGTCTCCTCGACATGGCTTTGGATCTTGGGTGGCAAACGGAACTTTTGGTGTTCGCAGCCCTGTCGCTGGTCAGCGTATTCGCGGGGCGAACCTGGCTCAAGAAAAGGCATGTGTTCGACAGCGACCAGCCGAATCTCAATCAGCGGATGTTCGATTTTGTCGGCCGAAGCTACGTGCTCGACGAAGCCATAGCGGAGGGGCGCGGGCGTCTCGTCATCGACAGCACCATTTGGGAAGTGCGGGGCCCCGATGCGCCGAAGGGTGCCCGCGTGAAAGTCACGGGCGTCGATGGCCTGCGGCTGACGGTCGAGCCGTTCTAGCGCGGCTGTATCACAGGGCAACCGTCAAGAGCGCCGCTGTCACCACAGCCGCGGCACCGCGCACATGATTCCATATGGTCCATCTGTCGAGATATTGGGCCCACAGGCGGGCACCCTCGGCGCTGCCGGGATCCACCGCCGCCAACGCATTGTTCCAGGGCACATTGAAAGCCATGGTGACCAGCAATGTGCCCACGAGATACACAAGACTGGCAACCAGCAGCTTGCCTGAACGCGGATCGCCCCAGTTCAGGAGAGATATTATGACCAAAGCTCCGCAGGCGACGGCGGTGCCAAGCATCACACCCAAAAATACAGGGTTCAGCACGACGATATTGATCGACTGCATGGCGGATATGCCCTCATTCGCCGGCAGTTTCCCCAGAGCCTTCATCACGAATGATGAAAAGGCGAAAAACACTCCGGCGACAAGGCCGCTGCCGAGTGCCGTGAGCAGGATCAGCGTGCTCATATAACGATCACCCATTGCCGGCCCCCATCATTTTAAAGGCTTCGGCGACAGTGGTGGTGCCGCGCCGGGTTTCACCGATTCCCGGCTCGAAGGCGATGAGCCCGGAATTGAGTCCGTCATAGAGCTCGGCGACCCGTCTGGCATAATCCGCACTGAAGCCCATGCCGGCCAGGGCTGGAAGCAATTCGTCATGGGGAATGGGAACGGCTTCAACGTGTTTATCCAGAATATTTCCCAGGGCCAGGGCGATATCGCGTGGTGAGTAATCTTCCGGGCCCAGGAGATTTATGATGCGCTCGCCGTCGTGGAGGTCGAGCAGGCATTCCGCCGCCAGGCGTCCGATGTCGCTGGTCGAAACGGTTTGTATTGGCCCCTCGAGCGGCGCCCGGCCGCTGGGGAGAACGCCGTCTTGTTGCGCCAAGGGAATTGCGTAAGCCCAATTCTCCATGAAATCGGAGGCGCGGATATAGGTGATCGACGCATCGGTTCGGCGGAGCGCCTCCTCGAAATCGTGCAGTGTTCGAATGGCACCGGTGCCGTCCGTGAGGTGCGCACCGCCGGACGAGAGCGCAACGACGTGGCGGAGGCCAGCCAGCCTGATAGCCTCGGCAATTGCAACGGCGATCGCCTTCGCCTCCCGTAGAAGATCGTGGGCCTCCACGAGGGCTGGAATCAAAACATAGGCGGCTTCAACCCCAGCGAATGCCTTCGACAGACTGGCGGGATCCTTTGGATCGGCGGCCACGATCTCAACGCCACCGGCCTTCAAACGGGAAGCCTTGGCGGGATCGCGCGTGAGGGCGCGAACGGTAGCGCCCCTCCGCAGAAGTTC
>JACMJT010000301.1 GCA_014380505.1 Hyphomicrobiales bacterium
GTCGGTGTGGCATTCGAAGAAAAAGCCGCACAGGTTTTGAGGGATTGACCATGGCGAGCGCGCAGGAAACCGCCAAAGCAGCCGTGACCCGAGACGTGCGGAACCGCTGGCTGCTGTCGGCTCCTGCACTCACCATCATTTTCTTTGCCGCCATCGGACCATTGTTCATCGTGCAGCTCTACTCCTACATGGTGAAGGGCGACTACGGCGATGTGAAGCTCTGGCAGTTCTCATCGGACGGCTGGTTCGACGTGTTCCTGGAACGCGATATCTTCGACGGCACGGTAACCTTCGCGGACGCGCATCTTACGGTGTTCTGGCGGTCGATCAAATTGTCCTTTGCCACCACGATATTGTGCCTGATCTTCGGTTTCCCCACGGCCTATTTCATCTCCACGAGATCTGAGCGCTGGCGCGATGTATGGCTGTTCCTGATCACCATCCCGTTCTGGACCAATCTGCTCATCCGCACCTTCGCGGTGCAGGAGCTCATCCGCAACGAAGGCATCGTCAACTCCTTTCTGCTCGGCATCGGATTGATCGATGCGCCGATCCAGATGATGTTTACCGATTTCGCCATCATGGTAGGGATGGTCTATGTCTTTCTGCCGCTCATGGTGCTGCCGCTCTATGCGTCGATGGAAAAACTCGATTTCCGCCTCGTCGAGGCGGGATATGATCTCTATGCGAGCCGCTTTCAGGTGCTGCGCCGGGTCATTGTTCCACTGGTCAAGCCCGGAATCATCGCCGGATCTATCCTCGTGTTCATTCCAGCCCTTGGCGCCTATGTGACGCCGCGGCTTCTCGGCGGCGGCAAATCCCTGATGCTCGGCAACCTCATCGAACTGCAATTCGGCCAGGGCCGCGATTGGCCGCTGGGGTCGGCGCTCTCAATCACCTTGATGGCGATCGTGATGGTGGCACTTCTGGTCTATGTGCGCAGCGCCTCGGCGTCGGGAGGCCGGCATGGCTAGGGGATTTGCAATCAAGCGGCTGCCGGGCTTCACCACGATCGCGATCACCTGTTTCTTCGTGCTCTATCTGCCGATCGCAACGCTGGTGGTCTATGCGTTCAATGCCGGAAGCTCGATTGCCATCTGGGAGGGATTTTCCTTTCGCTGGTTTATTGCCGCATGGAACAACGAACATGTCATCGAGACAGCACTCCGGTCATTGAATATCGCGGTCGTCGCGGCTTCCATTGCGACGGCGGCGGCGACGATGGCGGCCCTGGCCACGACGCGAACCCAGCCCTATCGCGGGCTGACTTTCAAATATGCCTTCATCAACCAGCCGCTGATGGTGCCGGAAATCGTAACGGCGGTGGCGCTGCTCATCTTCTTTTCGCGCATCAAGATATGGACGGGGTATTCCGGCCTCGGCTATCTTATCGCCGCCCACACGGCCTTCTGCATCCCCTTCGCCTATCTGCCGATCCGGGCCAGACTGGAAAGCATGGACCTGACGCTTGAGATCGCTGCAGCCGATCTTTACGCAACGCCATGGCAAGCCTTCAAACGGGTCACCTTCCCCTTGCTGTGGCCCGGCATTCTGTCCGGTTTCATGCTGGCTTTCGTGATTTCGCTCGACGATGTGGTCATTACCGAGTTTGTCAAATCCGGCGGACAGGATACACTGCCAACCTACATGCTCGGGCAATTCCGGCGCGTGGTCACGCCGGAAATCAATGCGATCTCCACGGTATTTCTGCTACTTTCGGTGATGATCGTAACAGTGTTCTTCTTCATCAGCAGAAAGAAACACTGAACATCGAAACCCCGCTGATGACAGGAGGACGTGACATGAAGTGGACGTTGATGACGGCGGCTTTCGGGGCCGCGATGCTTGCCCAGGCTGGCATCGCCAGCGCTGAAGGAGAACTCCAAATTTTTAACTGGGGCAATTACACCAGCCCCGAGATGATCAAGAAGTTCGAGAAAGAACACGATGTCAAGGTGACGGTCACCGACTATGACTCGAACGATACCGCACTCGCAAAAGTGCGCCAGGGCGGGCACGGCTTCGACATGGTGGTGCCCTCTGCCAATTATGTTCCGATCTGGATCAAGGAAGGCTTGCTGCTGGAAACACGGCCAGACCAGATGCCAAACTTCCAGCACGTGGAGGCCAAATGGACCGAAGCCCCGTTCGATCCGGGCCGCCGCTATACGGTTCCGTGGCAATGGGGCACCGTTGGCATGGCCGTCAATACATCGATGTACAAGGGCGACATCAATACGTGGGGAATCGTTTTCGACGTTCCGGCAGAACTCAAGGGCAAAACAAATCTCGTGCCTGAAATGAATGATGTCATCTACGGAGCCATCAAATACCATGGCGGCGAACAATGCACCGGCGACAAGGAAGTCCTCAAGAAAGTGCGCGACACGCTGATCGCGGCCAAACCCGACTGGCTGTCGATGGAGTATTCCACCATTGAAAAGATGGCCAAGGGCGATATGGCGGCGACCAGCGACTGGAACGGCTCCGCCTTCCGCCAGCGGTTGCAGAATCCCGACATCAAGTATGGCTATCCAAAGGAAGGCGTTTTGCTATGGATGGACAATCTGGCCGTCCTCAAGGATGCCAAGAATGTCGAGAACGCCAAGCTCTTCCAGAACTTCGTGATGGATCCGGAGAACGCCGCGATGATTTCGGCCTTTGCGCGCTATGCCAACGGCATCAAGGGCTCCGAACCGTTCATGCCGGAAGATATGAAAACCGCGCATGAAATCGTCGTCCCTGCGGAGTACGCGGCGGTGAGCGAGTTCTCGCAGCCCTGCCCGCCGGACGTAAACGAGCTCTACACGAAAATCTGGACGGAGGTTCTGAAGTAAATCTGCAAATAGAGTCCCCGGCGGTCATTCGCCGGGGAACGCTACACTGCCGTTACGAGCCATAAAAAAGGGAGGACGTGACATGAAGTGGAAATTGATGGCAGCGGTCTTCGCTGCTGCATTGCTTTCGCAGGTTGGCTTTGCCAGTGCGGAAGGCGAACTGCATATTTATAATTGGGGCGACTACACCAGTCCCGAGCTCATCAAGAAATTCGAGGACACCTACAAGGTCAAGGTGACGGTCACCGATTATGACGCGAACGATACGGCGCTGGCGAAAATCCGCCAGGGCGGCCACGGCTTCGATATCGTGGTGCCTTCGGCGAGCTATGTGCCGATCTGGGTGAACGAGGGCCTGTTGCTCGAAACGCGGCCCGACCAGATGGAAAACTTCAAGCACATGGAAACCAAATGGGTGGAAGCGCCATTCGATCCCGGCCGCCATTACACCGTTCCCTGGCAGTGGGGCGTGTCGGGCATGATCGTCAATACCAAATTCTACAAGGGCGATCCCAACACCTCCGCCATTTTCCTCGACACGCCGGATGAGTTGAAGGGCAAGGTTAATGTCGTGCCCGAAATGGTCGATGTCATGCATCTCACCATCAAGTATGTGGGCGGCGAGCTATGTACCGCCGACAAGGACGTACTGAAGAAGGTCCGCGACAAGCTCGTCGCCGCCAAGCCCAACTGGATTTCGATGGACTACTCCAACCCAGAGAAATACTCCAACGAGGATTTGGGCGCCGGCGTCAACTGGAACGGCTGGTCGTTCCGCGCCAGGCTGCAGAACGACAAGCTCGTCTTCGGCTATCCCAAGGAGGGCTTTCCGATCTTCATGGACAATGTGGCGGTGCTGAAAGACGCCAAGAACGTCGAGAACGCCAAGCTGTTCCAGAACTTCATCATGGACCCCGAGAATGCCGCGATGATCTCGTCCTTCGCGCGTTATAACAACGGCATCAAGGGCTCCGAGGCGTTCATGCCGGCGGATATGAAAACTGCACCGGAGGTGAACATTCCGGAGGATATCATGTCAAAGGGCGCATTCACACCGACATGCCCGCCGGAGGTGCAGGAGCTCTATGCCAAGATCTGGACGGATATATTGAAATAGGACAGCAATGCCCGTCCCGCTCACGGGAAGGGAAACTACGTTGTGACGCCTGGTAGTTTCAGCCCCTGTTCTTTCGCGCAGGCGATAGCGATGTCGTAGCCTGCGTCGGCGTGGCGCATGACGCCGGTGCCGGGGTCGTTCCACAGCACGCGCTCAAGCCTGCGTGCCGCATCCTCCGTGCCGTCGGCAACGATCACCATGCCGGCGTGTTGCGAGTAACCGATGCCGACGCCGCCGCCGTGATGGATGGAAACCCAGGTGGCGCCGCTCGCCGTGTTGAGCAGCGCGTTGAGCAGCGGCCAGTCGGACACCGCGTCGGAGCCGTCGAGCATGGCTTCGGTTTCGCGGTTGGGCGAGGCGACCGAACCTGAATCGAGGTGGTCGCGGCCGATGACGATGGGAGCATCAACCTCGCCGTTCTTCACCATCTCGTTGAAGGCCAGTCCCAAGCGATGGCGCTGGCCGAGGCCCACCCGCATCTGCTGGGTGGGCAATCCCTGAAAGGCAATCCGTTCCCGCGCCATATCAAGCCAGTTGTGGAGGTGCGGATCGTCGGGGATCAACTCCTTCACGCGCTGGTCGGTCTTGTAGATGTCCTGCGGGTTGCCGGAGAGTGCTGCCCAGCGGAACGGGCCGATGCCCCGGCAGAACAGCGGCCGAATGTAGGCGGGAAC
>JACMJT010000302.1 GCA_014380505.1 Hyphomicrobiales bacterium
CATGGGGCATCGACGGCTGCTCGGTTCCCACCTGGGCCATCCCTCTGCGCAACATGGCGCTAGGCTTTGCCAGACTGGCAGCGCCCGATCACGCACCGGGTCAGCGCATTATCAAGGCAGCGCGCGTCCATCCCTTCATGGTGGCGGGAACCGACCGGTTCGATACGTCACTGATGCGGGCGCTGCCGCGGGTGTTCGTCAAGACCGGGGCCGAGGGCGTCTATTGCGGCTGCATTCCCCATGCGGGTCTTGGCATTGCACTCAAATGCGATGATGGTGCTGGCCGCGCCGCCGAGGTTGCAATCGCTTCGCTGTTGGCAAAGCTGGATGTCTGGACGGCTGAAGAGAAACAGATTCTCACTCGCTTCAGCCGCCATGAACTCTCTAACTGGCGCAAAATCGGCGTTGGCGAGGTGCGTGCGGTCAGAAGCGATCAATCACGGTGATGCCGGTGCCCGTATAACCATCCATGGCTGCAATGGCGGCTCCAGCTTCATCGAGAGGGATGCGCTTGGTGATGAGGCGCGCCGGATCGATGCGGCCAGCCTCCACCATGGCGAGGAGGGCCGGAAAGCGAGAAGCCGCGATGCCGCGCGTACCCATGATGGATATCTGGCGGGAATAGACCGTCTCCAGAAGCGGAAGCGTGGGTTCCGTGTGTTGCCCGACTGGCATGCCGATCTGCACGTGGCGGCCGAGCTTGCGAAGGCTGCGGATCGAATTGTGAAAAGTCTGGGTAACGCCCAGGGCATCGAGCGAAACATGGGCGCCGCCATCCGTCATGGCGCGCACCGTTTCGCCCACGTCCGATATGCCGGTCACGTTGAGCGCCGCCGAAGCGCCAAGCGTTCTGGCCATCGCAAGTGCTTCCCCATTCACATCGACCGCCAGCACCTTTGCGCCCATGGCGGCGCCAATCATGACGGCGGAAAGCCCGACGCCGCCGCAGCCATGAACGGCTAGCCATTCGCCGGGTTGCAGCTTGGCGCGGTCCACCAACGCGCGGAACGACGTGGTGACGCGGCAGCCCATTCCAGCAGTCTCTGCAAATCCGAGTGCCTCGGGTATGCGCACGAGGTTGAAATCGGCGTGCGGCACGGCGATCAACTCCGCGAAAGCGCCCCACGATGAAAAGCCCGCCACATGCTGGTGGTTGCACACGGTGGGATCGCCGCCACGGCAATCGGTGCATTCTCCGCAGGCGAGGATGAAGGGTGCCGTTACCCTGTCGCCTTTCTTCCAGCGGGTGCAGAGGTGCCCCGTTTCTGCGATTACGCCGGCAAATTCGTGGCCCGGCACATGGGGCACAACCACATCGGGATCGACTCCCGCCCAGGCATGGTGATCGGACCGGCATACGCCGCACGCCATGACGTGGATAACCGCGCCATCTGGCGGGCAGACGGGGTCCGGCACCCTAGTCACCACAAGGGGCTGGCGAAAGGTCTCGAACAGAGCGGCTCGCATGGTCAAAGCAACAGCTCCGCCATCTTCGGACGGTTTTGCACATAGCGGCGGTGGACGTCGACGTAGATTTCTTCGTAAAGGCGATCAACCTCCGCAGGCGCCATGAAGCCCGCTGAAAACCCCGGGGATGCGGCTTCGAAGGCAAGCTCGGCCGCACGCATCATATGGGCGAGGAGGGCGCGCGGGTCCTCATTGCCCACCGCGATGCGGATGGTGGTGCGCGAAATGCCGGCTTCGGCAAGGGCCGAGTCCGACATCTCCGAGTGGCTGGTGAGTGCTGGGCACAGGACAACGCTGTTGGTCTGGCCGAGGCTGACCTGCAGACCGAACACCGGCTCCAGCAGATCGAAGAACGCCTTGAAAGTCTCGCGCGGCAGGGGCTTATGGCCCTGTTTCGGTTCGAAATCGATGGTGAAAAGCGGCGCGGGAAGGCCCAGGAACATGTTGGCCTCTCGCAGCGGGCCATTGGAATGACCGGGCACCGCCGAGCAGTTGACATTGATGCGTGGATGGGCCGCCAGCGAACGGGCAAAGACAATGGTGGTGATGCATTTCGCCAGCATACGGAGCTCCAGCGTCCGCATTCCGTTGATCACCTCGTAAGCCTTGTCCGCGTCGAGGAAAGCGCCCTTGATATAGTAGACGTTCCAGAACAGGGTTTCATCCCAGTTGACGGTGCGCGTCTTGCCGTCGGGCCCAGTGATGGTGGCGCTGCCGCCCTTCGGCAGGAACATCACCTCGTTGCGCGCGATCACCACGCCGGCCGTTGTGGCGCCGTAACCGGCGAGGTCCTTGGTGTAGGAGTGAATGACAAAATCGGGGCGCTCCGCCGGATTTTCGCGGCGCAGAACAGGGTGAAGGAATGGCGTTCCCACTGTTGAATCGCAGATCACCGTCAAGCCTTCGGCGTGGGCGGCGCGGCTGATGCCCGCCACGTCAAGCACATGGCCATGGGGATTGCAGGGACTCTCGAGATAGACGTAGATTTTACGCCCCGCTGAGAGACGCCCGGCGTTGCCATCTTTCACCGTCTTCAATGCGGCGGTGAAATCCGCCGACGTGAAGCCATCAAACCAGTGAACCGCGATATCGAGATTGCTGCGCTTGCCGTACCAGTCATGCAAAAGCTGGTAAACGCCGCCATAGACGTTGCGGTTTGCCAGCACGATATCCTGATAACCCACGAGATGAGCCAAGGTTGAGTCGACAGCCGCCATGCCCGAGTTGAAGTTCCAGGCGAAATACTGATGTGCAAGCGGCCCAGCCTCGACATCGACGATGTGATTGGCGAGGCTGATCGATGTCGGATTGAGGAGCCGCGAATAGATTTCGTGCAGCAGTTCCTTGCCCTTGAAAGCGTCCTCCACCCATTCGACGCAGGCATAGAGATAGGTGGCGGTGCGGGTGATGACGGGCGTTGCTGAAAAGATCGCGGTCACATTATCGAAAATGGGATAGGGACCGCGGGCCGCGTCGGGGCCATGTTTTGACGCAAGCGATTGATAGGTCCGCCGCATCGGCGTTTGCAGATTGTCGAGCACCTTGGCGAGTTGGAAGCAGGCGAAGCGTTTGGCATTGAACCAAGCGATGCGGTCCTTGCGGTCGAGACCCGACAGCGCCTTCACCGTTATTGCAACAAGATCCTGGGCCGCCGTGTTGGCTTCGTAAAGGCTGGCCGTAAGATGGGCCATGGCTTGGCCATGTTCCGTCGAGGGATCGATGGCGAAATGGCGCAGCTGTTCATCAACCAGCTGGGCTACGGTGGTAGCGTCTGTGGAATTGCGCAGCGGGCTCAACTGGCGGGATCGGGCAACCGTATTGCGATCGGGCATGAAACCCTCCTTGTGGGTTCGAAATTCCCATTCACTTTAGCTATCAATTCCAGCTTTTGACACAGGTCCCCCACCATGGCAGGGCATGACCCATGAGCGCGGCAGATTCCCCCATCAATCGGCGATCGGCCAACGCTCTCCATCACCGTCCCTTCGTTTTTTATTGGTTCTCGAGATCGGCTGCCTCCTTTGCCGTGCAGATCATGTCGGTGTCGGTGGGTTGGCAGATCTACGATATCACGCGCAACCCGCTGGATTTAGGTTTAGTCGGGTTGGCGCAGTTCATGCCGCCTCTGTTGCTGGTGCTGGTGACGGGACTGGTGGCCGACACGTTCAACCGGCGCCTGATCATGGGCGCCTGCCTAGGCTTGGAAATGGTGTGTGCCCTGGCCTTGGTGCTATTCACCCTGTCGGCGCCAACGGTGGTCTGGCCGGTCTTCGTCATTCTTGTGGGCCTGGGTCTGGCCCGGGCCTTCTTCAATCCGGCGTCCGATGCGCTGGCGCCTAATCTCCTGCCCAAGGAGGCCATCGCCCACGGCATTTCCCTCAATTCCATGAGTTGGCAGGTTGCCAATATCGTAGGCCCGGTGGCGGGTGGCGTGCTCTACGGTATTGGCGGCATGGTTGCCTATGGCACGGCGGCCTGTCTTGTCGGAGCCGCGGTCGTCCTTGTCGTGATGATCGGCGCCGTGCCGCAGAAAAATCATGCCCAGGAAACCAGCCTGTCGACCCTGCTTGCGGGTTTCAAATTCATTCGCCACGAGAAGATCGTGCTGGGCGCCGTTTCGCTCGATCTTTTTGCCGTGCTGCTGGGCGGCGCAGTGGCGCTGATGCCGGTTTATGCCCGCGATATTCTGGACGTGGGACCATGGGGATTGGGACTTCTGCGCGCCGCGCCGGGCATTGGCGCCGTCATCATGGTGCTGTGGTTGGCGAGATTCCCCATTCGCGACAACGCGGGTGTCATCCTGTTTCTTTTTGTTGCCGGGTTCGGCTTCTTCACCGTGGTCTTCGGCCTGTCCACCTGGGTGCCTCTGTCAATCGCGGCCCTTGCCCTTATGGGCGCCTGCGACATGGTGAGTGTCTATATCCGCGAGACGCTTCTGCAACTGTGGACACCCGATGAAGTGCGCGGCCGGGTGAACGCGGTCAACCGCGTTTTCGTCGGCGCCTCGAACGAGCTGGGCGAATTCCGCGCGGGGGTCGTGGCAGCATGGGTGGGCGCGGTCGCCGCCGTCACTATCGGCGGCGCCGGCACCATGGCGGTTGCGGCCCTGTGGGCAAGGTGGTTCCCGGAACTGACAAGGGCAAGGACGCTCGACGGCCGGCCGTAGAATGAGCCGTCCTATGCCACCTGTTTCATCGCAGCGGAGATCCGTTCGATGTGGCGATGATCGGTGCCGCAGCAGCCGCCAACCACATTGATATGCGGATGCAGAGTCCGTATCGCGCCATATTCAAGACCGAGTTCAGTGGGGTTTCCGGGGTCAAGTTCCGGTGCCTCGTTAAGCTCGGCGTGGCTTTGTCTGGAGGCATTGGCGCGGATGCCGCGGACGCGCTGCATCCAGGCCGCACCCGCCGCCAACTTGTCGCTGAAGTGACTGGGATGGGCGCAGTTCACCATGTAATAGGCTGGAAAACCGCCGGTTGCCGCGTCGGTTTCCTCGATGGCTTTCCGAAGCGTCTGGCCCGTCGGCAGCGCACCGTTGGTTTCCACCGTGAATGACACAGCCACGGGCATGCCTTCCGCTCTCGCAGCCAGCGCGATGCCGATCGCCTCATTGACGTTGGTCATGGTGATGGCGCTCACCATATCGGCTTCGGTCGCGGCAAAGCTCGCGATCTGGGCACGGTGGTAGGTGGCCGCTTCCTCCCTTTCCATGATAAGGCCGGGATCATAGCCGTCGCCCCGGGGCCCTACGACGCCGTTGATCACCATGGGGCTGGAGCTTGTTTCCATTTCAGCCCGGAAATCCACAAGGAAGCCGACCGACTCGCGATTGATGCGATCAAGCTCGGTCGCGGTCAGATTGAACTTGGCGCCCCAGTCAGCACTGGCCCGCCACGTCGGCGTGTCCAGGATAAAGCCCATCTTCCGTTTGCGCGCTATTCCAACATAACGGAGGAAATAAACCCGCAGCGCTTTCCGGCCCCTGGTATTTTTCAAAAGCTCGAAGGATGCGAAATGGGGAAGTTCAATTCCCTCATGGAAGATCATTGTCGTCTCCAGCCCGCCGTCCGAGAGAAAGACGGTTTCGCCAAGCTGAGGCAGGTTGCTACGATACTTCGTCATGTGCAGTCTCCATTTGTTGGGGCGCGGTTTATCCCGATCATGCGGCCCCAATCCAGAGGACTGGTGGTTCAGGATTTTCTGCGGCAACATTTCTTTGTGTTCAATAAGTTGCACAACATTGGGGAGTCATCTTGACGCAAGCCTGACACGGAACTGTACTTGTGGTACAGTTGTTCATGCTGACCAAACCCACCCCGCGCGGCGGCACCCGTGAGCGTATTCTCGAAGTCGCCGAGACGGCAGTGCTGGAGAAGGGATTCGCGGGGACGTCCATCGACGAACTGATTGCCGCGGTAGGCATTACCAAGAGCGGGTTTTTCTATCATTTCCGTGACAAGAGCGAACTCGCCAAGGCCCTGTTGCAGCGTTACATCGACCGCGAGAATGTCCTCTTCGACGAGCTTTTCGGCCGTGCCGACGAATTGCACGAGGATCCGCTGCATGGCTTTCTGATCGGGCTCAAGATGCTGGCTGAACTGATGTCGGATCTGCCGGCTGGCCATCCGGGATGCATCGTTGCCGCCGTGTGCTATCAGGAGCAGCTTTTCAAAAAAGATGTGCGCGATCTCAACGCGGCCGCCGTACTCGCCTGGCGCCGCCGTTTTCGCGAGCGCTTCGATCTCATCGCCGGCCACTACCCACCGAAAGTCGATGTCGATTTCGATGCTCTAGCCGACATGCTTTCCGCCATAGCCGATGGCGGCATTATCCTGTCGCGTATTCTGAAGGACAAGAACGCCCTTCCCAAGCAGGTCCTGCTGTATCGTGATTTCGTGCGCGCGATTTTCCTCGGCGCGCCACAATAGCCCTCGGCGCGGAAGGCTGGTGCAAACTCCGCAACTTCGCTATCCCACGGCCATGGCAGGAACCGACAAGACGCGCAATCAGGTTTTGGGGGCCGCACCGGTGGTGGTGCTGGTGAACCCGCAGCTCGGTGAAAACATCGGCACGGCGGCGCGCGCCATGGCGAATTTCGGGCTTTCTGAATTGCGCATCGTGGCGCCGCGTGACGGCTGGCCCAACGAGAAAGCGCTGACCGCCGCATCGGGAGCCAACTGGATCATCGAGGGCGCCACCGTATTCGACGGCCTCGCTTCCGCCCTCAAGGACATAAACTACGTCTATGCAACGACGGCGAGACCGCGCGGCATGATCAAGGAAGTGACCACACCCGAACAGGCGGGTAGCGATATGCGGGTCCGCATCGGGCGCGGCGAAAAGATTGCCATGATGTTCGGCCGTGAACGCTGGGGTCTCGATAACGACGAGATTTCATTGGCCGATGTGATCGTAACCGCACCTGTCAATCCGGCCTTCGCCTCCATCAACATTGCCCAGGCCGTGCTGCTCATGGGTTACGAGTGGTTCAAGGGCCGCGCCGAAACGCTGGGTCAGCAGACACCCGAGTTGCCCGCATTGAAAGGGCCGGGGCTGCAGACACCCGACACGCGGCTCGCCACCAAGGAAGAGTTGTACGGTTTTTTCGATCATCTTGAGCGTGAGCTCGCCGAGGCGGGCTTTTTCAAGACTGAGGACAAGAAGCCCGGCATCATGCGCAATATCCGCAATCTCTATTCGCGTGCACAGCTCACCGAACAGGAGGTGCGGAGCTTACGCGGCATGGTTGCCTCGCTGACGCAGGCCCATGTGAAGCGGAGAGAGGCGAAGCCGTGACAGCGCCGCGCGTCCTTCTCTTTGACTCCGGCATGGGTGGCTTGACCGTGGCCCGCGCCGTCGCCAGCCAGTTGCCGGATGCCCATCTCATATACGCCGCCGACAACGCTGGCTTTCCCTATGGCGCATGGAAGGAAGACGCTCTGGTGCGCCGTATCGTCGATGTAATGGGCGCCTTTATCGCGCGCTGTGGCCCCCACATCGTGGTCGTCGCTTGCAACGCTGCGTCGACCGCCGCACTCGCCCAATTGCGCGAAAGCTACAAGCTGCCGTTTGTCGGAACGGTTCCTGCGATCAAGCCCGCGGCGGCCCAGACCAAGTCCGGCATCATCGGTGTTCTGGCGACGCCCGGCACTGTCTCGCGTGAATACACTCAAGCCCTTATCCGCAACCATGCCAAGCAGTGCCAGGTGATTCTGCATGGCGCCAAGCGGCTCGCTGAAATGGCCGAGCAAAAGCTCAAGGGCAAAGGCATCGATCTTGAGGCGCTCCGGCGCGAGATAGCACCCGTCTTCCATGAGCAGAATGGCAAGCGAACCGATGTCGTGGTGTTGGGTTGCACGCACTATCCGCTGCTGATGAACGACTTGGCGAAGGTGGCGCCCTGGCCGGTCAGCTATCTGGATCCGGCGCCTGCCATCGCGCGGCGGGCCGCAGATGTTCTCGACGAAACACCGCTACATGCAGCTCCCAGGGAAATACCCACTCACGGCACGGTACTGCTCACCTCAGGGCGTGTCAGTGCGCCGGAGGAGCTTGCCGCCTACAAGTCCATGGGCTTCCCCATCCATGAGTCCCTTGCGATGCCGGTTTGACAGGACGGGGCTCGTGTTCTATACGCCGGTCCAATCACGGAGCCGCCGTTCGCGCGCTCCGTGTTTGCTTGCCCGTGGGCCTTTGGCCCTGTCGGCCGGGAAACCGGCGTCAAGGAGGGTGGGTTCCAACATAACGATATTGGAGACCGTAAATGACAAAGCGTCTGACCGCCAAGCACAAGATCGACCGCCGCATGGGCGAAAATATCTGGGGCCGCCCGAA
>JACMJT010000303.1 GCA_014380505.1 Hyphomicrobiales bacterium
CATGGTTCTGCCGATCGGTCAGGTGATGCGGCCCAAGCATTTCAACCGCATTCTCGAACAGGTGAAGGGCAAGGACTACCAGCACCTGGTCAATGAAGTGGTGCTGCGAACGCAGGCCCAGGCGATTTATTCGCCCGATAACAAGGGCCACTTCGGCCTGTCGCTGCGCCGTTATGCGCATTTCACCTCGCCTATCCGGCGCTATGCCGATCTGATCGTTCATCGCGCCCTTATCTCGGCGCTGGGGTTCGGCGAGGATGGTCTGTCGACGGAGGATATCGCCAAGCTCAGGGACACCGCCGACATGATCTCGGATGCCGAACGCCGGGCCATGGCGGCGGAGCGCGAGACGGTCGACAGGCTCATCGCGTCTCATCTTTCCACCCAGACCGGTGCTGTTTTCAGGGGCCGCATCGGCGGCGTTGTGGGTGCCGGCCTTTTCGTGAAGCTCGATGATTCAGGGGCCGATGGATTCGTGCCGGTAACGACGCTGGGCAGGGATTATTTCGTCTACGACCAGACCCGCCATGCGCTCATCGGCGAGCGCACCGGCGAAACCTGGCAGCTTGGCGACCGCCTGGAGGTGCGACTCGTCGAAGTCACACCCGTTTCGGGCGGGATGCGCTTCGAGGTGGTGTCGGAAGGACGGAAAGGCAAGCCAATGCCGCGCCGGAGTGTGCGGTCCTCCCGGCAGACCAAAGGGCGGCGCAGATAGGCGATGGCTGACCGGCAGCGCCCACGCGATGCGGCGACGCTTATTCTGGTGCGGCGCGAGGCGAGCGCCGCGCCCCGCATTCTCATGGGCCAACGCCATGGCACCCATGCTTTCATGCCCAACAAATATGTCTTTCCCGGCGGCCGCCTTGACGCCGGCGACAGCCGTGTCAAGCCGTCGCGCGATCTCGATGGGGCCGTGCTGTCCAAACTGATGCAGCGGATGCGTTCGAAGCCCAGCCCGGTCCGGGCTCGCGCGTTCGCAATTGCCGCGCTTCGGGAAACCTTTGAAGAGACGGGTCTGCTGTTCGGACGCAGGAACTTTGAAAGCGCACCCGATCTCTCGGCTCTCGTTTATTTTGCCCGAGCGATTACTCCCCCGGGACGGACGCGGCGCTTCGATTCGCGCTTCTTCGTGGCCGATGCCGCCCATGTCGGCAATCTCGACCGGCCCCTCCATGTTGGTTCCGGCGAACTGTTGACGCCTGCATGGTTCTCGCTTGATGAAACACTTGCCCTCGATCTGCCGTCGATCACCAAGGACATCCTGCGCCGCCTCCGGCCCTTTCTCGACGAAGGCCTTCTCCCCGACCCCGGCTGCCCGGTGAGTTTCCAATACTACCGCGGGCAGAAATGGGTCGAGGAAACGATCTGATCGGACTACAGATCAGTTTTGAATTCGTTTGCCATCTGGTTAAACGAGGAAAGGCAACGGAGTGGGTGCACCTTTGTTTTCTAGACTTCCGCGGCTCTTGTTCCTCGCTCGACTTGGGCGGCACGAGATCGGCTTGATTGCTGCCCTGTTCGTTGCGGCCGCCCTCATTCTCGGGTTCGGCCTCTTGGCCGAAGATGTGCTGGAAGGCGATACCTCCGGCTTCGACCGGGCTGTCATTATGGCATTCAGGAGCGGCGGTGATATCGCCGATCCGATCGGCCCAGCTTGGCTCGAAGAGTTAGGCCGGGATGTTACTGCGCTCGGCAGCTTCGCGTTCCTGGGTTTCGTGTTCCTGGCGTCGGTTGGTTATCTGCTTCTGGTTCGCAAGCGCGCTCTCGCACTGTTGATGACGGTGGCCGTAATTGGCGGGACGATCATCAGCACTCTTCTCAAGATGGGGTTCGACCGTCCCCGGCCCGATATCCCCCATGCGGTGCGCGTATTCACCGCAAGCTTCCCAAGCGGCCACGCTACACTGTCGGCCGTCACGTTTCTGACCCTCGGTGCCCTGCTCACGCGGGTGAATGCGGACCGGCGGGTCAAGGTGTACTTCATGGTTCTCGCGGTGTTTCTGACGATCATCGTTGGCCTGAGCCGTGTTTATCTCGGCGTCCACTACCCGAGCGACGTTCTCGCCGGTTGGAGCATCGGCGCAGCCTGGGCCGTCCTGTGCTGGACCGGCGCGCTCTGGCTGCAGCAGCGCGGCGCCGTTGAACCGCCGGGGCCGTCGCCGCAAACGGGGCAAGAGGAATAACCAGTGTGAGTTGGATGAGGAAACCTCCATGAAACCGCTCTTCCTATCGTGGCAGTTCTGGGCGTTGCTGTCCGCCGCGTTCGCTGCGCTCACCGCTATCTTCGCCAAAGTTGGAATTGAAAACGTCAACTCGGACTTCGGCACCTTCATTCGAACCATCGTCATCCTCTGCGCGCTCGGAGCCATCCTGGTTTTCACGGGCCAATGGCAACCGCTCGGCACCGTCTCCAGCCGGAGCTATGTCTTTCTGGTACTCTCGGGGCTCGCCACCGGCGGCTCGTGGCTGTGTTACTTCCGGGCTCTTAAGCTTGGTGACGCAGCGCGCGTGGCGCCGATCGATAAATTGAGCGTGGTCTTGGTGGCGATCTTCGGCGTTGCCTTTCTGGGCGAACGTCTCTCCGGGTCGAATTGGTTCGGTGTTGGCCTGATTGCCTTCGGGGCGGTTTTGATTGCCTATCCTTGACAAGCGGCGGGGTTTGAGGTCTATCGCCCCGAACCCGTTTGGAGATCCACCATGGCCAAAGGCAATGTAATCAAGATCAAGATGGCGTCGACCGCCGACACCGGATATTTCTACGTCACCAGAAAGAATTCGCGCACCAAGACCGAGAAGATGTCGCTGAAGAAATACGACCCCGTGGCGCGCAAGCATGTGGAATTCAAGGAAACCAAGATCAAGTAGTCCCGGTTCAAAACTTCTCTCTCCTTGGCCGCCCACCGAGGCGGTCATTCAGTCTGGGTCACCGGCTCAAGGCCGGTGATGGAGAGAAAAAAGTGCGTTCTCAAATGGTGCCGGCCCGGGCTGGTGGAATTGAGGAGGCCACTCAATTCCGGCCCGGACCGGCGAGCCCCTCAGTTCAGGAGTTGCGGCGGACCTGAACGCGGGGTTTGGGTTCCGAAAGGTGCCGGCGGGGCCGCCTGAGCGCCGATTTTTGCCGCGCACCCCGCCTGGAGAATTTCGACTACGCCTAAAATTTTAGTCGAAAAAGCGCCGGTTGGCCAGCTCAACCTATGGTAAACATTGAGCTTTCACGATTAAGGATGAAGCGTTAGGGTAAATTCAGACGGAAGGAGGTGGCTCGTCCTCGGGCTCCGGCTCTGGAAAATGCATCTCCAGTGGCGCCTGCTCGTCGCCATCGAGGGGATCTTCGTCGGCCATCAATTCACCGCTGCCGCGCGGCATGGGCACATCGAAGCCGGGAGGCAGATCGGCATCGAGAAGGCCAGCGCCTTTCAGCTCCTGCATGCCCGGCAAATCGTTCACGTCATTGAGGCCAAAATGGGCGAGGAAGGATTCTGTCGTGCCATAGGTCACGGGCCTGCCCGGCGTGCGCCGGCGGCCGCGCATTCTGACCCAGCCGATTTCAAGAAGGATATCGAGCGTGCCCTTGGAAATTGCCACGCCGCGAATGTCCTCGATTTCAGCGCGCGTCACCGGCTGGTGATAGGCGGTGATGGCGAGGGTTTCGAGGGCGGCCTTCGACAGGCGCCGCTGGGCCACCTGTTCGCGACGGAGAATGAAGCCCAGGTCCTCGGCGGTGCGCAGCGTCCACTTGCCCGCGACCTCCACAAGATTGACACCGCGATTGGCGTAATTTGCCTTGAGATCGGCGAGCAGCGATTGCACATCCGCGCCCTCGGGCAGTGAGCTCTGGAATTTCTCGAGTGCTACGGGTTCGGCGGCGGCAAAGAGTATGGCTTCGAGGATGCGCAAATGCTGGTTGCGGCCGGAGCTTGGATGCAGCGTCACCACGGCGGACTCATCGGCGTCAGCCGTTTCCTCGAAAATGCTGTTGATCTGCATCGGTGTCACTCCTTCGCCATCGCGAACATCAGGCCGCACGGGGGCTGCGGCGCATGTAGATCGGTTTGAACGCCGCCTCCTGGCGGAGTTCAACAACGCCTTCACGGACAAGTTCAAGACTGGCGGTGAAGCTCGAGGCCATCACCGAGCGTTTCATTTCGGGGTCGGCCAGATATTCCGCAAGCCAGCGATCCATAGTGCCCCAGTCGTTCATGGCGCCCACCAGACGCTCCAGCACGCTGCGGGCTTCCTTGACCGTGAAAGCCTTGAGCTTTTGCACCGTGTAGCTCTGGTGGCGCACCTTTTTCTGGCGCCGCTCCGCATAGGCTTTCAGGAGGTCGATGAGATTGTCGGCATATTCGCGTTTGGTTTCGAAGACGAGCGGCTCAGGCGCCCCCCGGCCATACACGTCGCGGCCCAGCAGATTGCGCGCCATGAGTTTGGCCGAGGCTTCGCGCATGGCTTGCAGGCGTTGCAGGCGGAAAGCAAGCATCGCCGCCATGTCTTCGGGAAGCTGCTCGTCCGAGCCCGGAGGCGTGGGGATCAACAGGCGCGACTTGAGATAGGCAAGCCATGCCGCCATCACGAGATAATCCGCCGCCAGTTCCAGGTGCAGCGTGCGGGCTTTTTCGATGAACGCCAGATATTGCTCGGCAAGGGCGAGGATGGAAATCTGCGCCAGATCGATCTTGTGGTGGCGGGCAAGTTCCAGCAGCAGATCGAGCGGGCCTTCGAAACCGTCGACGTCGACGATCAGCGCATCGGACGGTTCAGCCACGGGATCGGCCCGGACCGGCGCCCCGCCGTCCGGCCAAATGTCTGCTTGCTGTTCACCGCCGTTCAAACTCTTGTCTCCTGATCCGCCAGACCTAGCAAAGCGGGACCGCTGATTCGATGTCCACCCCACAAGATATCCCCAGTTTCACCCGGAAACGAGGGCTTCCAGGTCTTTGAGCGCTGCTTTCCGGTCAAAGGCCTGGGGTTTGCGAGCCGATTTGAGCGCCATTCTGGCCCGCCTGAGGGCTTTGCCGCGAAGGACGCCCGCGGCCTTGGCCACCTGTTCCATCTCGATCATGACGCCATTGCAGTGGAGAACCATGTCGCAGCCGGCGGCGAGAGCGCGCTCTGTTTTCTCCGCCAAGCTGCCGGATAGCGCCTTCATCGACAGGTCGTCGGTCATCAACAATCCGCCAAAGCCGATGTGCTGGCGGATTATCTTTTTGACGATCGTCGGCGACAGGGTTGCCGGGTTTTCCTTATCGAACGCGGTGAAGATCACATGGGCCGTCATCGCCATGGGCGCATCGGCGAAAGCCGCGAAGGGCGGAAAGTCAACGGCGCGCAATTCATCGGCCGGAGCATCGACAACGGGCAAGCCATGGTGGCTGTCGGCGGTGGCGCGGCCGTGGCCGGGAATATGCTTGATCACCGGCAGAACGCCGCCATCCATGAAGCCTGCCGCATGGGCCCGCGCCAGCACCATGATCCGCTCGCCGCCGTCGCTGTAGGCCCGGTCGCCGATCACATCGTGGCTGCCGGGGTGGGGAACATCGAGCACGGGCAGGCAATTCGCGGTGATGCCTACGGCCATCAGATCCTCGGCCATGAGGCGGCCCACATGACGCGCCGATCTTAAAGCCGAGAGCGGATCGCGTTCGTAGGCTTCGCCATAGCTGCGGGCCGGTGGATACTTGCGCCAGGCGTTTGACGGGGGGCCGAGGCGTTGCACGCGGCCCCCCTCCTGATCGATGAAGACAGGCGCATTTTTCCTGCCGACGGCGGCGCGGAAGGCTGAGGTGAGCGCCTTGAGCTGATCCGGTGTTTCGCAGTTCCGCTTGAAAAGGATAAGCCCCCAGGGATTGTAGTGCCGGAAAAAAGCCAGCTCTTCAGGGCCCAAGGAAGGCCCGGCGCAGCCCGTCATGAATGCGCCAATGGTTTTGGAGGGCGGCAATTTTTATTGTTTGCGCACGACGCAATCGCGTTCGCCCGCCGAATAGAGCGAGTCGCAAACCTGCTTGGCCTGTTCCCGTGTCGCCAGCGGGCCGAGACCCAGGCTGTGGCGGGTGCTGCCCGCGACAGTTGACTGGGTGATGCGGGACGGCAGCTCACCGATAACCGAGGAATATTTGGACCGGAGCCGGGTGTATTCCGATTGTGCTTCACCGGGGCTGGGAAACGACGCGAGTTGCACGACGTAGCCGGTGCCGCCCGTCTGCTTTTCCGGCGCGGTCTGGACGGTCTTCGCAGGAAGGGACGCCACCTGGGTTTCGTCGGCTTGCTGCTGGGGCGCCGGTTCGGTGGCGGTGGTTGTGGCAACCGCATCGGTTGCCGGCGCATCGTCGCTTTTATTGCCGTTGAAGAGATCGAAAAGGGTACGCTTGCGGCGCGCCGGCGGTTGCTTCTGCGCCGTATCGGCGGACGACAATGTTCCCGATCCGGTGGTTTCCTGGGAGGGCGCTGCGATCTCGACGGGCGGCACGATCACCAGGGGCTCAGTCAGCGAAGCGGTGCTATCGGCCGGCTGTTTCTTTTTCTTTGCCGCGGCTTTTTTCTGGACGGGAGTCGGAGACCGCGCTTCAGGCTCGACCGATTCAGTAGATGCTGCTGATCCGGAGTCAACCGAAGCCGATGAAGACGTATCGGTTGTGGTGGCTGGAACCGCTGCTTCCTCTTCCGCACCGGTTGCAGGCAACAGAGAGGCGATACTGCCACCGCTTTCCGAGGTGGTTTGTGTCTTGACCTCTTCCACCCCGGATTGGCCGGCAGTGGCCACGACCTGTTGATCTGTGTCCTGATCGATCCTACCTTCGGTTTTCTGCCCGGGTGCGGGCGGCAGCGCCAAGGGCACGACTTCGTCCGTATCCTGATCGTTGGTACCCGTGGGCTGGGGTATGCCGCCGGCATCGGTTTCATCGGATTCCGGCTGGATCGGCGTCACCTCGGTGGGGACGACCGTGTCGCCGGTTACTTCCTGATCGCCGACAATGCGGTCGTAAATCTGTTTCCGGCTGACGCCCGCCACATCGCTCGCGCCATCGACGGGTTTCTCGGCGGCGGTTTTTGCAGGTTCCTCGGGCGCCTCGACGACGGGAACAGTGTTGGTGGGCGTAGTCGATGCCGTGTTGGTGTTCTTGGACCAAAGCAAGATAACGCCGCCCGTCGCAAAGGCCGCGACCAGCAAAGCCAGCAGCAACAGCCACGGCCCATTGGAGCGGCGCGGGTCTTCCGTGTCATCTTCCTCAGCTTCCCGGTAGGCCGACTGATAATCGCTGGCCCCGGCGCGGCGGCGCGGCGGCGGCGCCTCTTCCTCGAATACATCGTCAAGCTCGTCCTCGGCCATCTGGCCCCGGCTTGACAGCGACCGGCCGAAACGGGGATCGCCGCGCAATTCTTCACCGCGGTCACCCGTGCCATAGGGAGTGCTATCCTGGCCTCGCCGATACGGGTCATAGGACGGTGTTCGCGTCAGGTTGCGATTGATTGAGGCAACGCCGCCTGACTCCTGCGGAAAGGCGCGTTGGCCGCCGGACGGAGCCGTCCGCGACGATGGCGCGGCATAGCCCGTTGCCGGATCGATGGGACGGAAGGTTGGAGGCGTATCCGGACGGGAGAAGGCGCCAGCCGGGCGCAACAGCGAGGACTGAGATCGATCGCCTCCCAATGCCGGACGCGGCGGAATGAGAGAGGCCATGGACGAGGCGGAGGCATTGCGCTGCATTCCATTGCTGCCCTTGTCGGGGGCCAAAACCGGTTCCTGACGCTTTGCTGCCTGATCGTCGTCGGCGAAGCTGAATTTGGGGCGAGACGGCGCCCGGTCTTTTGCCGGGGTATCCTTCGATGGGATTTGCAGTGCCGGGGAGCGCGGCTCGGTGGCGACGCGGGCTTCGGCCCGCTGGCGCGCCGCTGAAACCCGCTGCACGGCCAGCATCTCGGCGGCGGCACGCTGGGCCCTGAGCTTTTCCGCCAGACCTTCAGAATTCTGAACCTCGGGCCTGCGGCGTTCCTCGGCGCTCACCGGTGCTGTCGTTCCGGGCTGCTGGCCATGGGCCCTGGGAGCCATGGGCGCCAATTTGACAACGGGTTGGGGCGCACGCCCGTCAGGCTTCGCCGCCGGGGTGGCAAATGGCTGTGACTTGAATTCGTCAGAAATCTTCGGCATATCCTTGGCCCCAATTCCGAGGCGTTCCCGCCAGTTGGGTTTATCGCTGCTCGTGCCGTTCGTCGAGTCCTGATCCATCTCAGCCGTATACTCTCACATCTCGTCGGCGGGCCTTACGCCCAGGATCCGAAGGCCATTGGCCAAGACATAGCGAATAACGCGCAAGAAGGCGAGCCGCGTTATCGTGGTCTTGATATCGTCCTTCAGGATAAATCGCAATTGCGGCGACTCTTTGCCCTGGTTCCACAGGGCATGAAAGTCGCCCGCCAAATCAAACAGATAGAAGGCAATCCTGTGGGGCTCATGGGCGCTCGCCGCGGCCTCGACGATTCGCGGATATTCGGCGATGCGGCGGATCAACGACAGTTCCGCAGGGTCGGTCAACAGGCTGAAGTCGGCTTGGCCATCGGGCACGCCGGCTTCGGCGGCGTTGCGCAAGACGGAGCAGGTCCGTGCGTGTGCATACTGCACATAGAAGACCGGGTTGTCCTTCGACTGGTCAGTGACCTTGGCGAAATCGAAATCGAGGGGTGCTTCGTTCTTGCGGTAAAGCATTATGAAGCGGACAACGTCAGGGCCGACTTCGTCAACCACTTCGCGAAGGGTGACGAAATCGCCGCTGCGCTTCGACATGCGAACCGGCTCGCCCGCCCGGTAGAGTTTCACGAGCTGGCACAACCGCACAATCACCTCGACCGCGCCCGGTCCGGCGATGGCGGCCGCCACGGCTTCGAGGCGTTTCACGTAACCGCCATGGTCGGCGCCGAGAACGTAGATCAACTCCTTGAAGCCGCGGCGGATCTTGTTGCGGCTGTAGGCGACATCGGACGCGAAATAGGTATAGGAGCCGTCGGACTTGAGCAGCGGACGATCGATGTCGTCGCCAAAGGCGGTGGCGCGGAACAGTGTTTGCTCGCGATCCTCCCATTCCGGAGGGATTTCACCCTTGGGCGGCGGCAGGCGGCCTTCATAGACGTGACCATGGGCGCGGAGATCAGCCACGGTGTCGCGCACTTCGTTCGAGTCATGCAGGGATTTTTCCGAGAAGAAAATGTCCTGGTGAATTTTCA
>JACMJT010000031.1 GCA_014380505.1 Hyphomicrobiales bacterium
GTCCCCGGTTCGAGTCCTGGCGGGCCCACCATATTTGCCGTCGTCGACGGCAAAGATGCCCAGGGGCCCGCGCGACAGCGACTTGAGGGCCGCGCGGCAGCAAACGAACGCCGACTACAGCCCACCAATGCACGTTCGTCGCAGTTCGCGCACATGTGCCGATGTTCGAGAACATCCACACAAGACGCCGCATGTGACAGCCAGCGGCGCCGATTTCAGCCCGATCAACCCAAAAGATTATGTGCCCGCTCTGCAGCTTGATGATGGCTCGTTTCTGAGCGAAGGCGCGGTCACCGCAGACTGGAAATGGCGGGCCGTTCATGGTTCCGGAGTAGTGAAAAAGCGAGCATTCAAAAGCGCTTATTTTGGGTTGCAAGCGGCCGGGAGGGTTGCCATAATAACTCAGACAAAACAAATGCGGCCGTAAAGGCGCTGCAGTCGGGGCTCGGGAGGCTCTCAAGGGATGCACAGGGGTGCGCTTTTTTTGCTGCAATCGGCCTTGGTCGGCGGGGTGCTTCTAGGCGCAATGACTCTGCCGGTTTTTTGGGGGCGCGATATCGCCACCGCGCAAAGTGCCGCCGCGCAAAATCCCCATTTGAGTTTCGACACCGACATCGCTCCGGTCTTCAACAAATACTGCATCGGCTGCCACGCGGGTGCGCAACCCAAGGGCGACATGTTTCTCAAATTCAAGGACGAGGCCGATGCACGCGGCCGCGCTGCCAATGATGATTTCTGGAGCAAGGTGTCGACCGAGCTTTCCGCCGGGCGCATGCCGCCCGCGATGGTCAAGAACCGTCCCAGCGACGATGAGCGCAAGCGGCTGGTGGAGTGGATCAACAACGATGTCCTGACCAAAGCCGGCCAACCGGATCCGGGCCCGCTGGTCTTTCACCGCCTGAACAATCGCGAGTATGCCAACACCATCCGGCAGCTTTTGTATTTACCGCCGGATTATGATCCCACCGTGGATTTCCCTGCCGACGAGCGCGGCGATGGCTTCGACAACAACAGCGACACCCTGACCATCTCGCCGGTCTTGATCGAGCATTATCTGGCTTCGGCCGAAAAGGCGGTGAGCAGGGCCTTCGCGCCGCGGAAAGATGCCAAGGACCAGACGCTGTCGGTGATCTCGCCGCTCAATGAGCCTTCCAAGGATTTCCAGGCCGATTTCGCCAACCGGCAGGCCAAGATACGCATCAATATCGAAGCGTTTCTGCCGCGTGCCTGGCGGCGCCCCGTGACCAAGGCAGAGGTCGACGGCGTTATGAAGTTCGCGGCTTTGTCATTCGCCAATGACGGCGAGTCTCAGGACAAGGCGACCGGGTTGTCTATTCGTGCGGCGTTGTTGTCGCCCAATTTCCTGTTCCGTTTGGAACAGGACCCGCATCCCGATGGCACCGGCAAGGTCTACGCGCTGACGGAGTATCAGCTTGCCAGCCGGCTATCCTATTTCCTCTGGAGCAGGATGCCGGATGACGCGCTGTTCGCTCAGGCTAAGGTGGGCACTTTACGCCAAAACCTGGACGCAGAAATCAAGCGGATGCTCAAGGATCCCAAGGCGATTTCCCTGACCAAGGAGTTCATGGGCCAGTGGCTTGAAGTTCGCGGCCTGGAAAGTACCCCCAATCTCGACAAGACATTGGCAGCCTCAATGAGGGGCGAGACCGAGCATTTCTTCGATTATATTGTCGCCAACAATCGCCCCATCACCGACTTACTCGATGCCGATTATGCCTTCGTCGATGAGCGCCTTGCCAAGCTTTATGGTATTCCCGGCGTCACGGGCGACGAATTTCGCAAGGTGCAGTTGGATCCCGCGCAGCGTTTTGGCCTGATCACGCAAGCCTCGATACTGACCCTCACTTCCAAACCTTTGGGCACTGGTCTTCGCACATCCCCTGTGGTGCGCGGAAAGTTCATTTTGGAGAATCTGTTCAATCAGAAAATTCCGCCGCCGCCGCCCAATGTCCCGCCTTTGGCGGTGGATGACACCCATCCACTGACCGGCACGACCCGCCAGATTTTCGAGCAGCATCGGGCAAATCCGGTTTGCGCCGGTTGCCATGCCCGTATGGAGCCCTACGGCTTCGCGCTGGAAAACTATGCCGGAAACGGCTCCTGGCGGACGCAGGAGAACAATATTCCCATCGACGCTTCCGGCGAGATCAATGGCCATAAATTCACGACTCCGGCGGAATTCCGGCAGGTTCTGGCGACCCGCAAGGATGACTTCCGTCGTGCCGTGGTGCGCAAGGTCCTGTCCTATGCCTTGGGGCGCGGCATCCAGGGATATGACAGGCAGGCGATTGAACAGATAGCGGCCAGCGTCAAGCAGGACGGCGATACCTTCAACAGTGTGATCTTGAACGTCGTAAAGAGTTTTCCTTTCCAGAATGCGCGTGGCAGCGTTGCCGTCGCTTCCGCCGCCAATGTCAATTCCAAGCCCAAGGCCGGCCTGCAGCCAATCGGCCTTTCCGCCGGAGGAACCAGCAAATGATGATCTCGCGTCCGCCCATGAA
>JACMJT010000304.1 GCA_014380505.1 Hyphomicrobiales bacterium
AGGCACCGCCAGGCGAAAGGGGCGGCAACAGATATGTTCGGCCTAAAGCCACCCGCGCCACACTCCGACACTACCATCAATGCCGATCGCTCGTCGTCCGCGCAGTGTCGGCTTACCTCGAGATTGCAGACGAGTTTAAGCGCACAATTGGAGGCGTTGGGCCAGAGCACTAAATCGCTGCCGCGATAGATCACCGAGGCGGGCGGCTTTTCTGCGATCGCGGTAACCTGCTGAGAGAATAACGATAGCGTGCCGTGGATTGTTTTCTGAGGATCGAGGTGCCGTCAACCTCACTCAGGAGAGTTCCCCATGACTACCGATGCCATCAGCCCGCTGCGCCAGCGCATGATCGAGGACATGAGCGCGCGCAAGCTCGGCACGCACACGCAGAAGAGTCACATCAGCAGCTGCAAGCGGTTCGCCGCGTATTTGAAGCGCTCGCCCGACACGGCCGCAGCCGACGATATCCGCCTGTTCCAGTTGCACCTGACGCAGACGGGGGTGAGCATCTGCAATCGCAACCGCATCATGACCGGGCTGCGGTTCCTGTTCCGCGTGACACTGCGGCGACTGGATCTTGCCGCCGAGATCTATCACATCAAGGAACCCCAGAAGATCCCGCTGGTGATCAGCCCGGACGAGGCCAAACGCCTGTTGGCCATGGCAGGCAATCTCAAGGTTCACCTACTGCTCGCTCTCGGCTATGGCGCCGGTTTGCGCGCCGGTGAGGTGGTCCGGCTCAGAGTTGGTGATATCGACAGCGCGCAGAACATCATCCGCATCGTGCAGGCCAAGGGGCGCAAGGACCGCAACGTCATGCTGTCACCCGAGACGCTCGATCTGCTGCGGCAATGGTGGAAGGTGCGCCCCACCCGCCACGATGAAGGCGTGCCGCGGGAACAGCGCTGGTTGTTTCCCGGCCGTACGCCCGGAAAGCCGATGACGACAAGACAGCTCAATCGACTGTTTCACCAGACGGCTGACGCGGCCGGCATCAGGAAGGCGGTGACGCTACATGCGTTGCGCCACAGCTTTGCGACCCATCTGCTCGAACGTGGGACCGACATCCGCATCATCCAGGCTCTCCTCGGTCACCACAAGTTCGACACCACGGCACGTTACACACGGGTGGCCACCGGCATGATCTCTGCCATCGAGAGCCCACTCGACATGCTGGGCGAGCCGCGTAAGACGCCCGGCAAGAGAGGCAAGGCAGCGCAGCCGGCTTAAGCGGCCGGCGGCCATGTCCCGTCCAGCTTTGGAGGTCGCCGATATCCTCCGCGACTTCGGCCCGGCGTGGCGTCGCGCCAACGCGGGTCATGTGAGCCTCGGCCAGCTAAAGGTGATGAGTGCAATCGAGCGCTGCCGCACGGCGGCACTCGGCGGTCATGTCGCGCGCTGCGAAGATTGCCCCCACACGGTCATCGCCTACAACAGCTGCCGCAACCGGCACTGCCCAAAATGCCAGGGTGCGGCGGCCAGGGAGTGGCTGGAAGAGCGGGAAGCCGAACTGCTGCCGGTGCCATACTTCCACCTTGTCTACACGCTGCCCGGCCCGATCGCCGACATCGCCTATCAGAACAAGGCCGTCATCTACGACATCCTGTTCAAGGCGTCGGCGGAAGCCACCCTCACAATCGCGGCTGATCCCAAGCACCTCGGTGCCCGCATCGGCATCACCTCCGTGCTGCACAGCTGGGGCTCGGCAATGACCCATCATCCGCACGTACATATGATCGTTCCGGCCGGCGGGTTGTCAGAGGATGGCAGCAAGTGGATCGCCTGCCGGGCGAATTTCTTCCTGGCTGTCCGCGTGCTGTCACGGCTGTTCCGGCGCCTGGTCTTGCAGATGTTGATTGCCGCCCACGCCGCCGGCCGGCTGCAGTTCTTCGGCGCCCACGCAGCACTCGCTGGCACCACCGCGTTCGCCGCCTTCCTCGTCCCGTTCCGGCGATCAGAGTGGGTGGTCTATTCGAAGACGCCGTTCGGCGGGCCCGAGGCTGTTCTCGCCTACCTGGCGCGTTATACCCATCGCGTCGCCATCTCCAATCGCCGTCTGATCGCCGTTGACCGGACCGGCGTCACCTTCAAATACAAGAACTACAGAATCGAAGGGCCTAAGCGCTACACGTGCATGACACTCGCGACCGACGAGTTCATCCGCCGCTTCCTGATGCACGTCTTGCCAAGAGGCTTCCATCGTATCCGCCACTACGGCCTCATGGCCAACGGCAGCCGCGCCGACTACGTCGCCAAAGCCCGCGCATTGCTGAATGTTGCCAAGCCGGACGCCATCCCGGGCGATCCCACGACGGCTGGTGAAGCCGAGCCGCCGATGCTCTCGCGCCCATGCCCATGCTGTGGCGGCCGGATGTTCATCATCGAGACCTTTGCACGCGGCTGCCAGCCGAAACACCGGTCGGCCACCGCGCCTCTCGTGATCAGGATCGATACATCATGATCGCGATTGCATTGTCTACCGCAACACAGCACCGTCCATACCTGCCGCTGACTGTTAGACAGCGCCGACAATACTCGCGCGATCATGCTGCGCCGACCTCTTGTCATCGCCGCCGCCGCGCCAAACCTCATCCCAACACCGGCACCGCACGGTTCCCTCCACCGGTCAACCCGCCAAATTGCCAGGCGTTCGCCGTTCCAGCCTCGCGAACACAGACACGCCCACGCCTCAAATCCCCATAGTTCGCAGCGGCGAAACCAAGCCCCTTCCTGTCCGCGATTTCGTGCCTTGGCGCTTCTCCGACGCCTGCCGCCGGAGCGCGTTGATGGTTCCGTGATGCAGGCGTCCGAGAAACCTGCACAGAAGCGGCCATAAACCGCGTAGTTTTCGGAGCCTTGGCTCACGCACTCTCGCATTTTCTGCACGCGGATCGGCTGAGGGCGAAATGGTTTCGGCGGGAGCGCAGATTTGAACTCCCGATCCAACCGATCGATCATTCATGACGCGCTATGTATCCCGGATGGCCGGGGCCTGGTGGCAAGAAACAGTTCCAAGCGTTCAATCAGATCCGGTCAATCCGGAAGCCCCGCCTTGCGAAGACTGTCGAGGACCAACTCCATATGAACGGGATTCCTGATCGGCAGAGTCTTCCGGAGTTTCGCGATCATCGCGCCAGGTTCCAATGATCGTAACTTGGCAAGCGCCGTCCGTGCTTCCGGCAAACGGTCAAGTTGCGTGTAAGCGGCGACCAAGACCCAGTAGGCACT
>JACMJT010000305.1 GCA_014380505.1 Hyphomicrobiales bacterium
CGAAAGCCGCCATAAGGGCCACCAGCGCGCCAATTACGAAATGCAGGACGAGCAAATCGCCTGCAATGCCGTAGTCCAGCACAAAGACTGAAGCGGTCAGCCACACACCAAGGACGAACTGGACAATTTCCTCCCAACGTCCCTTCAGCGTGATTTCAAACAGCGCCAAGATCATGATCGCGGCGCCCACGGACAGCGCGCTGTACAGGACTGGCGGCGGCACTTCACCCGGCACCAAGGCAGGTGTAAGCAGCAACAGGCCGCCAAGGCCGATCAAGAGCCAGTCTTCCCAGCCCCGGTGGACTTTCAAAACATTAAGATTTGGAACATTAAACATTGCCATGGAAACCTCCTCCTTTGAGAAGTCCCGGTCCACGGCCAAGGGGTCCGCCACGACAATCCGCCACGCAACCTTTGGCACGTGACCTCATGAATTACGTGGGGATTGCCGGTCAATTTACAAGGGCTGCCTGCCCCCGCCACCAGGTGAGCTGGCGCTTGATGTATTGGCGGGTGGCGGTTTTGGCCAAAACCACGGCTTCCGGCAGGGATATTTCACCACGCAAATGACGGGTGAGTTCGGGAACGCCAATGGCCTTCATCATGGGCAATACGCTGCCATGCTTGATGAGGGGGCGCACTTCCTCGAGCGCCCCGGCCGCCATCATCTGGTCAAACCGGCGTTCGGCGCGGTTGTAAAGCTCCTCGCGCGGCACATCGACCACATGTCGCTCGACAGCGGCATCTTTGAGAAATGCCCGCGATTGCGCCTCCGCCTGCCAATGGGAAAGCGGCTGTCCGGTTCCCTCGATCACTTCGAGGGCACGCGACAGGCGTTGCCGGTCGTTGGGTTTCAATGCCTTGGCACTTTCCTTGTCACGGCGGATAAGCTCCCCGTAAAGATCGCCCTCAAAGCTCCGCCATTTCTCGCGGATTTCCGCCGCAATGGGGGGAACCTCAGCCAGCCCCTGCTCCAGCGCCATAAAATACATTCCGGTTCCACCCGTGATGATGGGCAGCTTGCCTCCAGCCCATGCCGATTCAATTTCACGCTTGGCATCGGCCAGCCAGTGCGCCACCGAATAGCCGTCGAGCCCCGACACATGGCCGTAAAGCCTGTGGGGAGCCGCGTGCACTTCCTCGTCAGTTGGCCGGGCGGAAAGGATGCGCAGTTCCCTGTAAACCTGCAGCGCATCCGCATTGATGATGACGCCGTCCCGCTCCCTGGCCAGCGTCAGGGCAAGGGCAGACTTGCCGCTGGCGGTAGGGCCTGCAATAAGCAGCGCAGATTTGGCTTTGATCTGGTTCATCATGACATCGGTTCTCGTTCTCATAGCAGCCCCGGGCTCCAACGCAATAAACGACGCTGTCGTGGCTATTGTGGGAACGCCGCCCCTCTGGCTGTCCAAGGGCGAGGCGGCGGACTTCGCGGCGCCGAACGATCTGAAAATACTCTGCCGGGCCCTGTCCCCATTCCCCATTGATGTGAATCTGGTTTCCAAAAGCAATCGCCGCAAGAGGTTGCTCATTGCCGACATGGACTCAACCATGATCCAGCAGGAGTGCATTGATGAGTTGGGCATCGTGGCGGGCCTCGGCGACAAGATCAAAGCTATCACGGTGCGCGCCATGCGCGGCGAGATCGATTTTGCCGACGCCCTGCGTGAGCGCGTAGGGCTGATGGCGGGGCTTGATGCCAAGGTCATCGACAACATCGTGCGCGAGCGCATCACCTTCATGCCCGGCGGCAAAACCCTGGTTGCCACCATGAAGGCGCAAAGGGCTTACACCGCTCTGGTCTCAGGCGGCTTCCGCCAGTTCACCTCAAAGGTCGCGGCCAGCCTCGGCTTTCACACCAATGAGGCCAACGACCTCATCATTGAAAATGGCAAGCTCACGGGCAAAGTGGCCGAACCCATTCTCGGCAAGGAAGCCAAGCTCAAGGCACTCAAGCATCTCAGCCTGGTGAACGGCCTCGCCCCCGCCGATGCCATCGCCGTCGGCGACGGCGCCAACGACATTCCCATGCTGCAAGCCGCCGGCATGGGCGTGGCGCTCCATGCCAAGCCGAAAGTGCAGCAGGCAGTTTCCCTCCGCATCAACCACGGCGACCTGACCGCGCTGCTTTTTTTGCAGGGATACAAGAAGGCTGAGTTCGCCTAACGTCTTCTCCCGCAAAGCGGGA
>JACMJT010000306.1 GCA_014380505.1 Hyphomicrobiales bacterium
CCAGCGTAATCTCGGGCTGGCCGAACTTGGCCGTCTCCGCCGCGATAATGAAATCGCACATCATCGCCAGTTCACATCCGCCCCCCAGCGCAAACCCCGCCACCGCAGCGATAATGGGCTTGCGGATGCGCGAGATCTGATCGAACTCGGCAAAATAATTTCCGGCCAGCATTTGGGCCGCCGTCTTGTCCACCATGTCCTTGACATCGGCTCCGGCGGCGAAGGCCTTTTCTGATCCCGTGATCACCGCACAGCGCAATTTCCCGTCGGCGTCGAACTCATTCAGGCAACGGAGCAGTTCCCCGGTGAGCACGCCATTGACGGCATTCAGCGCCTGCGGCCGGTTAAGCCGGATCAGCAACACGGCTCCGTGGGTCTCCACTAGAAGCGTTTCATAACCAGCCATGCTCAATCTCTCCCCAGTGGCGTCCATTCTTGATCGTCCGGCAATGGCGCGAAGATCGCATCGATCTCCTCGTCATTAATATCTTCAAACCGTGGCGGATCCCAGCGCGGCCGATTATCCTTGTCGATGACGAAGGCCCGCACCCCCTCGGCGAAATCCCCTTTGCCGAGCAGCCGCGAGACGATACGGTACTCCATTCGCATATTATCGGAAAAGTTTTTGAGCCGCCTGCCTTCGCCCAGTTGTCTCAGCGCCACCTTGCACGAGCGCGGCGATTTCTTCTCCATCTCCGCCAGTTGCTCTGCCGCCCACGCGGAGGAATCAGCTTTCAGTGCCGCGATAATATCCTTGATGCGGCTTGCCGAGAACAGCCTGTCGATATCGTCCCGGCGCACCGGTGGCGGCGTCACCGAAGCGCCGCGCAAGATCGTTTCGATAGCCTCCGGCTCCTCGCAAATGCGCGTCTTCACCTCGGCAAGGCGCCCACGCGGCACATAGTGGCTCGCCAGTCCCACCGCCAGGCAATCGGCGCCATTCAGCCTGGCACCCGTCAGCGCCAGCCATTCACCCATGCGACCGGGTAGTCTGGACAGAAACCAGCCGCCGCCCACATCGGGGAACAGGCCGATACCCGTCTCCGGCATGGCGAACTTTGTTTCTTCAGTGGCGACACGGTAGCGGCACGGCATGGCAATCCCCGCCCCGCCGCCCATCACGACACCGTTCATGAAACACACGGCCGGCTTCCCATAGGCGAACAGCAGATGGTTCATGCGATACTCGGTATGGAAAAAACCCCGCACATCACCGCCGCGCCGCAGGCTTTCATACAGCAGGCGAATGTCACCACCGGCGCAAAAACCGCGCTCGCCGCTATGATCGATGATGACGGCGGCAACGGCGGAATCCCTCTCCCACGCTTGCAATGCCGCAATAATCTCCCGGCACATGTCAAGCGTCAGCGCATGGAGCGCCTTCGGCCTGTTCAAGGTGATCACACCGCAAGCGCCAGTCCTCCCGATGATGACATCATCCGTCATTGCCGCAGCATGTCGCGCGCGATGATCATCCGCATGATTTCGTTGGTGCCTTCGAGAATCGAGTGCACCCTGAGATCGCGATAAATGCGCTCCACCGGAAAATCCCTGAGATAGCCATACCCGCCATGCAACTGAAGCGCCCGGTCGGCCACGCCCATGCAGGTGTCGGTCACAAAGCGCTTGGCCATGGCGGAAAAGCGCGTGGCGTCGGGCGCCTTTGCCGTAACCTTGTCTGCCGCGAGATAGAGAAAGGCGCGGGACGCCTGCACTCCCGTTTCCATGTCGGCAAGGGTGAACTGCGTCGCCTGAAACTCGGCGATAGCCTGGCCAAACTGTTGGCGCTGGCGCGTATACGCCACGACCTCGTCGAGGCAGCGTTGCGCGCCTCCCAGGGAACACGCCCCGATGTTGATGCGCCCGCCGTCAAGCCCCTGCATGGCGATACGGAAACCCTCGCCTTCCGCTCCAACCAGATTTTCCACCGGCACCCGCACTCCGTCGAAATTGACTTGCGCCGTGGGCTGCGAATGCCAGCCCAGCTTCCGTTCCTGCGCGCCGAAGGAAACGCCCTTCATGTCCTTCTCGATTACCAGGCAGGAAATACCCTTGGGCCCTTCCGCCCCCGTGCGCACCATGGTGACATAGATTTCGTTCTCGCCTGCCCCGGAGATAAAAGCCTTGGAGCCGCTCACCACATAGTGGCCGCCCTCCTTCACCGCCCGCGTCTTCAGCGCCGCCGCATCCGAGCCCGATCCCGGTTCCGTCAGGCAATAGCTGGCAAGCCTCTCGCAGATGACAAGCGATGGCAAATACTTGGCCTTGAGTTTGGCACTGCCAAAGCGGTCGATCATCCACGCCGCCATGTTGGTGATCGAGATGAAGGCCGCAGTCGACGGACAGCCATGGGCCATCGCTTCCATGATGAGCGCCGCTTCCAGCCGCCCAAGGCCAGCACCTCCCGCCTCCTCCGAAACGCAAATGGCGCCGAACCCCAAGTCCGCTGCCGCCTTTACCGTGCCCCGCGGAAACAAACACGTCTCGTCCCACATTGCCGCATTGGGCGTAATGGCTTCCGCCGTAAACCGCCGCGCCGTCTCCTGAATGGCGCGCTGCTCGTCAGTCAAATCGAATTGCATCTCTCCACTATCCGGCATTCCGCTGCCAAATAAAAGAGGCGGGGCCGCTCTTCAAATTCTCTCTATGGCAGTCCCCGGACTTGATCCGGGGATCAACCCTGCCATCCAGACTGGATCACCGGCTCAAGGCCGGTGATAGAGAGAGGAAGGATACCTCCCCTCGACCCAAGCGAATGGATGCAATAGTCTTCCCGTAATGAGCGTAATCACCTCCGCCATATCGCCGAAATCCCCAGAGTTTCTCGACAACAAGGCGCGGATGCAAGCCTTGGCCGACGGGATTTCCGAGAAAGCCGCGATCATCAAGCAAAGCGGCAGCAGTGACGCCCGCGCCCGCCACACAAAGCGCGGCAAGCTCCTGCCCCGCGACCGTGTCGCCCACCTTCTCGATCCGGGCTCCCCCTTTCTCGAAATCGGCCTGTTCGCCGCCTTTGAGGTTTACGACGACGATATTCCCGCCGCCGGTCTGATCGCAGGCGTCGGCCGCGTCTCCAGCCGCGATTGCATGATCGTCTGCAACGATGCGACCGTGAAGGGCGGCACCTATTATCCCCTCACGGTCAAGAAACATCTGCGCGCCCAGGAGATCGCCCAGCAAAACAATCTCCCCTGCATCTATCTCGTCGACTCCGGCGGCGCCAATCTGCCGAACCAGCAGGATGTCTTCCCCGACCGCGATCATTTTGGCCGCATTTTCTACAACCAGGCGCAGATGTCGTCCCAAGGCATCGCCCAGATCGCCGTGGTCATGGGGTCCTGCACGGCGGGCGGCGCCTATATGCCCGCGATGTCGGACGAGGCGATCATCGTCAAGGGCCAGGGCACCATCTTTCTCGCCGGCCCCCCGCTGGTCAAGGCCGCGACCGGCGAGATCGTCACCGCCGAAGATCTGGGCGGCGCCGATCTCCACACGCGGCTATCGGCGACGCCCACGCCCTGCAACTGGCCCGCGCCGCGATCGCCCATCTCAATCACACGCCAATCCCGGGGCCAGATCTGCAATCGCCGGAAGCACCGCGTTATGATCCAGCCGAAATTGCAGGAATCGTGCCGCCGGATTTCCGCACCTCCTATGATGTCCGTGAAGTCATCGCCCGCATCGTCGATGGCTCCCGCTTCGATGAATTCAAGAAACTCTATGGCCCGACACTGGTCACGGGCTTTGCCCACATCCATGGAATGCCCGTCGGCATCCTCGCCAATGCCGGCGTGCTGTTTTCCGAGTCGGCACTCAAGGGCGCCCATTTCATCCAGCTCTGCTGCCAGCGCCGCATTCCCCTCGTGTTCCTCCAGAACATCACCGGCTTCATGGTGGGCCGCAAATACGAAGCAGGCGGCATCGCCAAGGATGGCGCCAAGCTGGTGAGTGCTGTGGCGACAGCCGCCGTTCCCAAAATCACCATGCTGATCGGCGCCTCCTTCGGCGCCGGCAACTACGGCATGTGCGGAAGGGCCTATTCGCCGCGCTTCCTGTGGTCTTGGCCCAATTCCCGCATCGCCGTGATGGGCGCTGAACAGGCGGCGGGCGTACTTGCAACCGTCAAGCGCGAAGCCATCGAACGCCGGGGGGGCACATTCACCGATGAAGAAGAAGCCGCGGTAAAAGCCCCGGTGCTGGCCCAGTTCGAAGAACAAAGCCACCCACTCCATGCCTCGGCAAGACTGTGGGATGACGGCATCGTCGATCCCGCCTCAAGCCGTGATGTGCTGGGCTTGAGCCTTGCCGCCTCCCTCAACGCCCCGATCGAAGCCACCTCCTTCGGCGTGTTCCGGATGTGAGCGGTATGTTCAAGAAAATCCTCATCGCCAACCGGGGCGAAATCGCGGTCAGGATCGCGGCCACCGCCCGCCGCATGGGGATTGCCACCGTCGCCATCTATTCCGATGCCG
>JACMJT010000307.1 GCA_014380505.1 Hyphomicrobiales bacterium
GGTGCTGATCGGCCGTGTCGGCGCCATTTCGCCGACTTCGGGCGCCTTCACCAACATCGAATCCGTCACCGCCGTGGTGATCGGCGGCATCTCGCTCTTCGGCGGGCGCGGCTCCATCCTCGGCATGATCTTCGGCGGCCTCATCGTCGGTGTCTTCTCCCTGGGCCTGCGCCTTCTTGGAACCGACCCGCAATGGACTTACTTCCTGATCGGTGTCCTCATCATTGGCGCCGTGGCGATCGACCAGTGGATCAGAAAGGTTTCGGGTTAAGCATCATGGCCAAGAAAGCAAAAGCAGACGAACCCGTTCCACTCCTGACCGCCCGCGGCCTGGTGAAGCGCTATGGCCGCGTCACCGCCTTGGACAACGCCGACTTTGACCTCTATCCCGGTGAAGTCCTGGGCGTCATCGGCGATAACGGTGCCGGCAAATCAACGCTCATCAAGGCGATCTGCGGCGCCGTGCAGGCTGACGAGGGTGAAATCAAGCTCGACGGCAAGACGCTGAATTTCAAGTCGCCTATTGAGGCCCGCGATGCCGGGATCGAGACCGTCTACCAGAACCTGGCCCTGTCGCCGGCCCTCTCAATTGCCGACAACATGTTCCTCGGCCGTGAAATCCGCAAACCCGGCATCCTCGGAAGTTTCTTCCGCATGCTTGACCGCTCCACCATGGAAAAGCGCGCCCGTGACAAGCTGACGGAACTCGGACTTCTGACCATTCAGAACATCAGCCAGGCGGTGGAGACCCTGTCCGGCGGCCAGCGCCAGGGCGTGGCCGTGGCTCGCGCTGCTGCCTTTGGTTCAAAGGTCATCATCATGGATGAACCTACCGCTGCCCTCGGCGTGAAGGAATCCCGCCGCGTGCTTGAACTGATTCTCGACGTGAAGCGCCGGGGCCTGCCCATTGTGCTGATCTCGCACAACATGCCCCATGTCTTCGAAGTGGCCGACCGCATTCACATTCACCGCCTGGGCCGGCGTCTCTGTGTCATCGATCCCAAGAAATACACGATGTCGGATGCAGTGGCCTTCATGACAGGCGCAAAAGCGCCGCCGAAGGAACTTCTGGCGGCGTAGAAAATTCGTTGTTCCTAGCGCAGCATCTTGAAGGCGTGAAACCAGTCGTTCCTGGCAAAACCCGGGATGCACCAGAGCATGCAGAGAGGTTCGATGGCACGGGCCGCTTCGACGCCACCCATGTCTTCCACCTCCCAGCCGAACTGATCGAGAATTCCAGCTACCGTCTTTTTTGCAGCCGCATTGTTGCCGGCGATAAACATTGAAGGCTTGCCATCCTTGAACTGTGGATTGACCATTGTCGGAGCCCCTACCGAGTTGAAGGCCTTTACGAAATGTGCATCAGCGAATTGCTTTTGCAACTGCTCCATGAGTGAATTTTCGAGACTGGTAAAATACCTGATGACACCATTGTCAGGAGGCACATCGGCGATCGGGTTGGTTGCGTCGATCACGGTTTTTCCCGCAAGATTGGCGGCGCCGGCGGCCGCAAGCGCCGTTGAAGCAACGGATCCTTTGACCGCCAGGACCACGATCTCGCCAAATTTTGCAGCATCGGCAAAACGTCCAATTTTCGCTTTTGGATTGGCCTTGGCGAAATCGGCGAGCTTTCCCGCTTCGCGCGTGCCGAGGGTTACTTCATGACCATGTTTCAGAAAGCCAAAGGCAAGCGTTTTTGCGACTTCGCCGGATCCGATGATGCCGATTTTCATTTCAGTGACTCCCTAAATCCCAGGTCCCTTGGACAACTGGGGAGGGGATGAAGCATTTACAAGTTGATGGTCCGGGCTTCGTAGGCCAGTTCGGCAAACTTTTTGCGGAGCGCATCAGCGGTGAAAACCGGCGTGTGAAATTCCATACGCAGGCTCTGCTCATGCAGGCCAAGGTCCGCGCCATCAGGATCAATCGCCAGAACCCGCCAGGGCCCGGGCTGCGCCTTCAAAATCTTCGTGGCATAGAGATGGATGGCTTCGGCATGGTCATGGTTCATGTGCTCGATGGCCGAATGCTCCAGCGCTTCCATTTCTCCTGCGGATGGAAACACTGTATCGGGGGTCAGCGTTTCAATGCGCCCGAAACCGGCAACCCCGTGAATGGCCGAAGGGCTCAGCCGCCAAAACGAAAAATCCGGAAAATCCGCATAGAGAGCAGCCTGGGGATGCCGTGCCAGATAGCGCCGCCGCAACCCTGCGTCGTCAACCGGTTCAAATCGCCCCAGCACCGTGACGCGCGGCCCTACCAGAGCATCACCTTTGGCGGGCAATTCGCCCACCAGCACGCTGGCCCGGGCATCCGCCAAAAGATTTTGTGTATGCCAGGCCAGCTTGGAAATCAGGATGATCGGCCAGCCCGCCATATCGGTGGCAATGTTGGCCAGCGAGCCATAGGGCGTGCCTTCATCCCGCGTCAGGGTAGAAAGCGAGCAGATTCTTGCCCGGCGCAGCACCTGGCGCATGGCCGTTCCGGAAAAGCTTGGTTTTTCAGACATTTACTAAACATTACTCATTTGTCATGCGGCCCTTCTTTGCGGTTTGCCACAATTTGTTCTAGTTTCATCCATAGAGGCGGCCGGCAGGAACAACAACGGATGAATAAGAAA
>JACMJT010000032.1 GCA_014380505.1 Hyphomicrobiales bacterium
AATGCGCGGACCTCCGTTGTGGATCTTGCCCGCCTGATCGGGTTTTCGCCGCAGAGTACGTCCGACCGGATCGGCCGTCTCGAAGACATGGGCGTCGTCACCGGATTTACGGTAACCCTCGACCCGGCCGTACTGGGGCTCGCCGTCGGCGCCTATATCCGCATCCGGCCCGCCATGGGCGAACTGCAGCGCGTCGCAGGCCTCGTTGCGGAGATTCCGGAGATTATCGAATGCGACCGGATCACCGGCGACGATTGCTTCATCGCCAAGGCATTCGTCACTCATGTTGGCGATCTGGAACGCATCATCGACAGGCTTCTGCCCTTCGCGCAGACGAATACCTCGATCATACAATCTTCGCCGGTGAAACGCCGTCAGCCAACGTTCGGCCAATAGGCTCAGCCAGCCTGCCAAGCCTTGAGGGATTCTTGCGGCCAGAGCAGCATGATGATGTTAAGCGTGAGGTTATCGCGGATGAGCAGGCCGACGGCGATTTCCATGGTGAGCGCCAGAGCGATGATGAGCCATACGGGCAGGCGGCTGGCGAGATAGAAACCAAGCATCATGGCGAGAATGTCGAAGGCTGAATTGAGGACGCTGTCGCCGTAATAATCGAGCGAGACGGTGACTGAGCGATAACGGTTGATGATGAAGTCCGTGTTCTCAAAGATTTCCCAGCCGGCTTCGATGGCGGCCGCGATGGCAAGCCTGACGCCGATCGGCCAGGTGCGGCCAATGAACCACAGCGCCCCATAGAACAGAAAACCGTGGATGATGTGGGAGAAGGTGTACCAGTCGGTGAGGTGCTGGGAATTTTCCGAACTCAGAACTGTTCCGTGCCAGAGCTTGACATAGCCGCACTTGCAGATGGGCTCGCGGCCCATCCACAGCAAAATCATAATGGCGAGCGCCACCAACGCTGCTGTCGCCGCATAACCCCAAGGGTTCATGGAGGAGAATCTGCGGGAATCAGATGACATCGGACGCTATGTTGCAGGGAAATGTGGAAAAGTGCCACCTTGGAGTGGAAGACGTGGGAGACAACGTAATGACGCCGGAGTCAATCCGAAGGCTGCTTGAACTCGCGACCCGGCATGCTGCGCGTTTTCGGGTCGAGTGTGGGGACTGGCCGCAGAGGCCGCAACGAAACTACGGGCAAAGCCTTGCAGCCTTTGACGGAGCTTTGCCCGATGGGCCGCGGGCGGCCGACCATGTCATCAACGATCTGGCGGCGGCCGCCGAGCCTGGTCTGCAAATGGCGGCGGGCCCACGTTTCTTCGGTTGGGTTATCGGCGGATCGCACCCGGTGGGCGTTGCGGCCGATTTCCTGACCAGTGCGTGGGGACAGAACGTGGGCAACCATGTGGCGGCACCAGCAGGTGCTGCCGCGGAAGCGGTTGCAGCGCGCTGGCTGCTCGAGATGTTCGATCTGCCGCCCAGTTGTTCCGTAGGCTTCGTAACCGGAGGAACCGTCGCCAATCTGGTCTGCCTGGCGGTGGCGCGCGGCGAGGTTCTGCGGCGCGCGGGCTGGGACGCGGAAGCCAACGGCCTGTTCGGAGCGCCGCCGATCACCGTGCTGATCGGTGACGATGCTCACACTACGGTGTTTTCGGCCCTCCAGTTCCTTGGGTTAGGACATGACCGGGTGGTTCGCATTGCGACGGATGGGCAGGGGCTTATGAATGTGGACGCCTTTGCCGAGGCCGCAGCCAAAGTCACCGGCCCCTGCATTGTGATTTTGCAGGCGGGCCAAATTAATTCGGGCGGCTTTGACGATTTCACCCGCCTCATCCCAATCGCCAAATCGAAGGGTGCCTGGGTCCATGTCGATGCAGCTTTTGGCCTGTGGGCCAAGGTTAGCACCGCAATGAAGCATGGCCGCCGGCGTCGAGATGGCAGACTCCTGGGCTACCGATGGGCACAAATGGCTGCAGACGCCCTATGACAGCGGCTATGCCATCGTGCGCGACGAGTTGGCCCATCGCCGCGCCATGACGATTGCGGCGAGCTATCTGCCCATGGCGGCGGAGGGTGAGCGCGATCCTACACACTATGTACCCGAGCTATCGCGGCGGGCGCGGGGGTTTGCCACATGGGCGATGATCCGGCACCTCGGGCGTAGCGGCATCGCCGAGATGGTCGAGCGTCATTGCCGGGTGGCAAGGCTCATGGCCCACCAACTTGCCGCCGAACCGGGAATTGTAATTCTCAACGACGTCGTTCTCAATCAGGTGATCGTGCGCTTTGGCGCGGGCGAAACCGGCGAGAGCGGCGATGAGCTGACGATCAGGACCATAGCCCGCATCCAGCAGGACGGCGTGTGCTTCGCGGGTGGCGCCAAATGGCGGGGCCGGCAGGTCATGCGGATTTCAGTCATCGGCTACGATATCACCGAGGCCGAAGGCGCCCGCAGCGCGGAGGCGATGATCGATGCCTGGAGGATCGTCAAGCAGGCTGGCTGATCAGGCGTCGAGGCCCGGCCCTTCGAGGAGGGTGCAGCCCTGGATACGCCATGTGCCGTCGGGCTGGCGCTCCATCGAATAAAGGGCCTCATAGGTCTTGCCATCGGGACCGACGAGGGTGACCCTCTGGGAGGGACGGCCGAGGGGATCATCGCCTGCCGCTCCGAAATTAAAACTCTGGGGCCGGTAGACCGGCTTGTAGCCCTGTTTCACCATCTGCATGAAAATATCCGGGGTTGGAAATATCTGGTGAATGTTGGGGGCGGCATAACTATAGGCCCGCGGGCCATCGTCGGCCCGGAAGGCGTCGATCTGCCCGGAGATTATGCGCTGGAATTCGGCCTGATCGGCATCGCTGACAGGGCCGCCAGGGCTGGCCGCTGGAGCGATGAGAAGGAGGAGGGTGACAAGAATGGCGCGGAGCATGGCTGTCTCGATTGGATTGTTTCCTAATGCTTAAACGCGGAAAGAACGAAAACAGTTTCACGTTTGCGCTGCACAATCGTACAACACGCCCTCCGTTGTATTTGGCGCCAAGACGGCGGACAGGATATATGGGAGCAAAGTGCTGCAAAAGGGGTTCGCGATGATGCTCAAGAAGGTAAATCTGGCCGAAAAGCTTGCCTCATTTGAAGACCGCTATAAGCCAAGGACGGTTGCCCAATACAATGATCTTGATGTCATGGTCGTCAAGGCCGAAGGACCATTCGTCTGGCACAAGCATGACGACACCGACGATTTCTTTCTTGTGGTCAAAGGAGAGCTCGACATCGAACTTCGGGATCAAACGGTGAAATTGCATCCTGGCGAGATGTTCATAGTGCCAAGGGGCGTGGAACACCGGCCGGTGGCCCGGGGCGAAGTGCATCTGCTCCTGATCGAACCCAGTGGCACGCCAAATACCGGCGATGCAAAAACCGCCGCGATACGGCAGACGATTTGAGACGATGGCCGCATCCGATCACACGATCCTTGAACAGGCCGCCGGCTGGCTCAAGTCGGGGCGCAGGGTGGCGATTGCCACTGTGGTTGAAACCTGGGGCTCGGCGCCACAGCCCATCGGCAGCCAACTGGTGATTGATGGCGAGGGCAACTTCACCGGCTCGGTTTCGGGCGGTTGTGTTGAAGGTGCCGTGGTGAGCGAGGCGCTCGACATCATCCAGTCGGGGAAGCCAAAACTCCTCGAATTCGGCGTGGCCGACGAGACGGCGTGGAACGCGGGCCTCGCTTGCGGCGGCCGGATCGGCGTCTATGTGGAGCCGCTGACGGAATGAAGCGCCAGGTTCTGGACGAACTTTTGCAGGCGCGGGCGAAGCGGCAAGCGGTGGCGCTGGTGACGCGTATAGAAACCGGGGAGCAGCGCATTGTGCCGCGGTCCGCCGCGGCGGGCGATCCGCTTGGCCCTCAACTGGAAGAGGCTTTCCGCTTCGATCAATCGGGAATGCATGGCGGGCACTTCGTCAACATCCACAATCCGCCGTTGCGGCTTATCATCATCGGCGCGGTTCATATCGCCCAGGCGGTCATCCCCATGGCCCAGCAGACGGGCTATGATGTGACCGTCATCGATCCCCGCGGCGCTTTCGCTACGGGCGCTCGCTTTCCGGGCGTGGCGCTCCATGCCGAATGGCCGGATGAAATCATGCCGCGGCTAGGGCTCGACGCGCGCACCGCGATGTTGGCGCTGACCCATGATCCGAAGATCGACGATCCGGCGCTGATTGCGGCGCTTAAGTCGGAGTTGTTCTACATCGGTGCATTGGGATCGAAGAAGACGCAAGCCGCGCGGGTGGCGCGGCTCAAGGGCAAGGGTTTCGGCGAAGCGGAGATAGCGCGCATCCATGGCCCTATCGGACTCGCTATCGGCGCCAAGGGTGCCCCTGAAATCGCCATTTCGATCATGGCCGAGATGACGCGCACCTTGCGCCTTGGGGCGTGAGGTGAAGTTCGGTGAAATATCCGTGGCGGGGGCGGAGGGCAGCATTCTCGCCCATTCGGTGCGGCACGGCGGCGGGATGTTCAAGAAAGGCCGGGTGCTGACGGCTGACGATGTCGCGATGCTGACGGCGGCCGGAATTTCCAGAGTCTTCGCGGCAAGGCTTGGGGACGACGATGTTCCCGAGGACGTGGCGGCATCAGCGGTGGCCGATGTGGCGGGAGGTGCGGGGACCATGGCGCAGGCGCCGTTCACGGGGCGTGCCAATTTGCTTTCCCATGTCCATGGTCTGGCGCTTGTGGATGGCGGGCGGGTGCGGGCGCTGAACCGGCTGCACGAAAGCCTGACGCTGGCCACGGTGGCGCCTCACACGGTGGTTGAAAAGCGCCAGATCGTGGCCACGGTGAAGGTCATTCCCTTTGCGGTGCCACGCGAGGTGCTTGCGAAGGCGCTAGGGATCATCGCCAACGAGCCGCTGGTCCGCGTCGAAGCCTTCAAGCACCGGAAAGTAGGACTGGTGATCACGAAAGTGCCACAGACAAAACCGTCGCTGATCGCCAAGTCGGAGGTTGCGATGCGCGAACGGATCACCGCGCTCGATGGCGAGCTTGCGCTTGTGATGACGGTCGAGCATGCCATCGAACCGGTGCGCGCGGCTATCGTAAAGATGCATGGGCGGCGCTGCCATCCGATCCTCGTCTTTGGCGCATCGGCCATTGTCGACCGGGGCGACATCATCCCCATGGCGGTTGTCGCGGCTGGCGGTGAGGTGGTGCATCTCGGCATGCCGGTCGATCCGGGCAACCTGATGATGTACGGCAAGCTGGAAGGGGTGCCGGTGATTGGCGTTCCCTCCTGCGCGCGTTCGCCGAAGCTCAATGGTTTCGACTGGGTGCTGGAGCGGGCGATGGCGGGTGTGCAGGTGACGGCGTCCGACATCATGGATATGGGAGCTGGTGGATTGCTGGCGGAGATTCCCACGAGGCCATTACCGCGCGAAGGCAAGCCCAAAGTGCAGAAGGCGCCACGCATCGCCGCCCTGGTGCTGGCGGCGGGCAAATCGGCGCGCATGGGGTCCAACAAGCTGCTGGCCGATCTTAATGGCGTGGCCCTGGTCCGGAGGACCGTTGAAGCGGTCGCTTCATGGCCGCTCGGCAAGGTCATTGTCGTGACGGGTCACGAAGCGGACAGAGTCAGAGCCGCCCTCGACGGGCTTGACGTTACACTCGCGCACAATGCCGACTATGCGCTTGGGCTTGCAACATCGTTGCGGCGGGGGCTCGAAGCCGTTGCGGAGGATGCGGATGGGCTGCTGGTGTGCCTTGGCGATATGCCGCTGGTCGAAGCGGACATCGTGCGCCGGCTCATCGCCGCCTTCAATCCGGCCAACCACCGGACGATTTGCGTCCCCGTGCACGGAGGCATACGCGGCAATCCGGTTTTGTGGGGCAGGGCGCATTTCGCGGCGATGGCGGCGCTCTCAGGTGACCGGGGCGCCAAAGGGTTGATGGAGCAGTTCGCCGAAGAGGTGGTGGAGATTGAAACATCGCATGACGGCGTGATGACGGATGCCGATACGCCGGACGCGCTCGCCCGCCTTAGATCAAGGTCAGCGCCCTGAAGCTGGCGTGGCCCTTGCGGCCGACGATGATGTGGTCGTGCACCATGACGCCGAGGCGCTGGCCCGCGTCGACGATTTTCTTGGTCATGTCGATATCGGCGAGCGAGGGCGTGGGATCGCCCGAGGGGTGATTGTGAACGAGCACGATGGCCGAGGCTCCGAGTTCCAGGGCGCGCTTCACCACTTCGCGGGGATAGACCGGCGTGTGATCGACGGTACCCTGCTGCTGGACCTCGTCGGCGATGAGCTGGTTTTTCTTGTCGAGGAACAGCACGCGGAACTGCTCGATGCCGGAGAAGGCCATGGCGGCGCGGACATAGTCGAGGATGGTGTTCCAAGAGGCCAGCACCGGGCGGTTGATCACCTCGCCCTTCATCAGGCGCATGGCGGCGGCGTGGATGATCTTGAGTTCCGTGGCCACCGCTTCGCCAACGCCCTTCACTTCCATCAGGCGCTCGGGCTCGGCGCTGATGACTTCGGCGAAGGTTCCGAAGCGGGCCAGCAATTGCTTGGCCAGGAGTTTGGTGTCGGCGCGGCGGATGGCGCGATACAGGACCATTTCCAAAAGTTCGTAGTCGGGCACGGCATCGCGACCG
>JACMJT010000308.1 GCA_014380505.1 Hyphomicrobiales bacterium
CGCGAACTCGCGGCCTATTATGATCTGTCCCGGGCGCAGTCCGACGAGAATTTCCTGGTCATCCCCGGCGAGGAGATTGACGTCCATTTCGGCGGTCATTGGAGCGTGGCTTTTCCAAAACCGGTCTTTTGGCGCTTGTCGAGGAAGGACGGCCAACCGTTTGAAACCACCGATACGAAATTTGGCACGATTTACAACGTCGGTAACAAAGAGGAGATGCTTACCGTGGTGCGAAAGGAAGGGGGCTTCGTTTATCAGACTCATCCGCGCACGAAAGCGTCCTTCGGCTTTCCGGACGCCGTCCGCGACATGCCGCATTTTCTCGATCCGCATTTTTTCGGCAGTAGCTGGAAGTCGCTTCCTTCCGACCTTTCCACGCCTCGAATGGGTGAGCGCGCCTTGACGTTACTGGACGACATGTCGAACTGGGGCGCTGGGAAGCGCATCATGGGGGAGGTCGATGTGTTTAAGATCAATTCCACCCATGAGCTCTACGCCCATATGAACATCAATTATGTTCGCCTTCCGCGCCTTCCGTCGTTCGACAAACGTGACGATCTCTTGGGGGCCGTTCGGCGCGGCGACTTCTTCGTGAGCACGGGAGAGGTGTTGCTCCCTGACGTAAAGATCTCGGCGTGGTCGAGGGAACGGATCGTCGAGAGCGCGAATCTCCGGAACAATTTTCCCCTGCAGATGGCGGAGATCGTATGGGGCGATGGAAAGGAAACATACCGCAAAACCTTCCCGCTCACGGATAGCGCTCCGTTTGGCACCATCAACTTCAAAGGCGAAGCGGATGCGAAGAACTGGAAATGGGCTCGCTTCGCAGTCTGGGACGTGGCTGCCAATGGTGCGTTCGTAAATCCGGTCTGGCGCCGCCCAGGGCGCTCGACCGTCGGATCGGCCGGACGCCAATGATTATTGAAACTCAGCAGACACGCCCCCCCCACGGTATAAAAGTGCAATCATCAAACTGTCATAGCTAGGTTCCCACAGACGGTCGCGAGCCAGCACGTGAACTGTCAGGCGGAAGCGCGAACGCATTGTTGGAGGAGAGATAACCGCGATGCTGGAGTTTGATCATGTCATTGCACCGCTGACGCGAGACCAGTTTTTCACGGATTATTGGAACAAGTCGTTTCTGGCCGCGAAAGGCGCGGCGGGCCGCTTTACCGATCTCCTGCGTTGGGACGAACTCAACGCGATTTTGGAACAACATCGGCTCGGCCCACCACGGTTTCGATTGACCCATGAGGGTCGCGCTATAGAACCTTTCCGCTATATGTCGCCCGGTGCGGGGGGCACACCGCAACTGAACAGCGGCAAGCTCGCCGCCTGCCTGTCGGAGGGTGCGACACTTGTGCTGGATTGCGTGGAGGAGCTGGCGCCCAAAGTGCGCACCCTGGCGGCTTCGTTTCGAGAGGCACTTCATGCGGGCAACTACGTCAATCTCTATGCGGGCTGGCATAGCCAGCATGGCCTCGATCTGCATTGGGATAGCCAGGATATTATGGTCCTGCAATTGTCGGGAAAGAAGCGTTGGCAGATCTATCAGCCGACCCGCTTGTATCCACTGCCGGACGACATGGAAGCACCGCCGAAGCCGGCAGGTCCCCCCATATGGGATGGCATGTTGGAGGATGGTGACATGCTCTACATCCCGCGCGGTTGGTGGCACGTGGCTTTCCCGATCGGCGAGCCAAGCCTGCATCTAACGGTGGCGACCGTGCCGCCCCACGGCATGGATTTGCTTCAGTGGCTAATCGGCCGGTTGCGCCGTCATGAGACGGTGCGCGCCGATCTTCCGCGGCTGGACGATCCCAGGGGGCAGAAGGCTTACCTGAAGGCCCTGCGTCCCCTGCTTGCCGAGGCCCTGGCGGATGATGCGATCGCCGAATTTCGCCACGAATGGGAAGGCGATTTGCGTCCCCTTCCCAGCATCCACCTGCCGGACATGCCGTATCTGCAGATCGAGACGCTCGGCGATACCCACCGCATCCGGCTCGCGGCGGCGCATCACCTGCATTTCACGCCGAAGGGCGAAAACATGGAATTCAAGGCGCAAGGCGTTCTGTGGAGCGACCTTCCGCCCAATCTCGTGTCCGCGCTCGAGATGCTCAACGACACGCGGGCGGTGACTTTCGCCGAATTATGTGCCCGGCTCGACGGCGACAATGCGAAGGCTCACCTGCGTCACACGCTTGCCGCGCTCGCGCGCGCCGGCGTGATCACGGTTGAAAAACCATAGGTTTCCGGAGGCATCGGCGGGCAAAGCGGCCCGGGATCTAATGCCGTAACCGGAAGCCAACAGAGATCACACGGCCCAGATTGCTGGCGCCATAGGCGTCGAAGCCGGTGGTGGCGCTGTTGCTGGCACTGCTGTTGTTGCCGGAGGGGCCTGCATTGTAGAAGGGCGGGTCGCTGCCCAGGATATTGCTGACATCGACATATATTTGGCTGGCGCCAAATCGGCCGTCTAGCCCGCCCAGATTATAGGCGAAATGAGTATCGAAGGTGATGTTGGCCTTCACCGGGTCGCCGCCGCCTGCCGGCACGCCGGCGCTGGACACGATTACAGGATTAATCGTGCCGCTGGACCAGTTACGATAGGCGCCGACATAGCGCGAGACCACAGCGGCGGAAAACCCATCCAGCGCCCATTGCAGGGACAGCCGCGCTTGCAGGCCGATGGAGGGAAATGTGGTGTTGTAACCGGACGTGTTTAGCACACTGAATTGTGGCCCGCCGCCCAGGCTTTCATCGAAGGCCAAGAAGTTCGTTGCCATCAGCCCTGCGCTAAAGTTGCCTGCCTGTTCGCTGGAATATGTGTAGGAGCCCGAGATATCCAGCCCGCGTACCTCGAGGTTCAGCGCATTGGCTTGGCGTTGGTCGAACAAGTAATAGACCGTTGCCGGCAGCGGTTGGACGATGGGCACATTGCCGATGAAAGCCGCGATCTGCGCTTGTGTGCAAGGCGCGCCCGCATTGCAGAAAACAAGCCGGTAATTCTGCGAGGCGTTGGTCAGCACCGAGGCGATCTGCGGTGACGTCACCCCACCCTTAAAGTAGTTGTTGAAATAGGTGACCGACAATGAAAG
>JACMJT010000033.1 GCA_014380505.1 Hyphomicrobiales bacterium
CCGGCATCAATCGCGAACGTGACATGATGCTTGCCCTTGAGGCGGTCACTGGCGTTGCCCCCGTTGCCGTTTGGCACACCGATGCGGAATTGCCCAAGGTTGATCTCGTTGTTGTCCCCGGCGGTTTCTCCTATGGCGACTATCTCCGCTGCGGGGCCATCGCCGCGCGCTCGCCCATCATGGCGGATATCCGCGCCAAGGCCGCAAAAGGCCTCAAGGTTCTGGGTGTCTGCAATGGCTTCCAGATCGTCGCCGAAGCCGGCCTCCTGCCCGGCGCACTGGTGCGCAATGCCCATCTGCATTTCGTTTGCCGCGAAGTGAAACTGGCCGTTGAAAACAATTCCACCTTCTTCACCAACCGCATGAAAAAAGGTGCCGTCGTCTCCTGTCCCGTGGCCCATGGCGAAGGCAACTATATCTGCGACGAAGAAACCCTGAAATCTCTGGAAGGCGAAGGCCGCGTCGTCTTCCGCTACACGCAAGGCACCAATCCCAACGGCGCCATGAACGACATCGCCGGGATCGTGAACAAGTCGGGCAACGTCATTGGCATGATGCCCCATCCCGAAAACATGATTGAGCCGCTCCACGGCAAAACCGATTGCCGCCCGCTGTTTGAGAGCTTGCTAGCTGCCTGAATTTTCCCGTGATAAGTTCCTTTCGCGCGGAGGAATATCATGTCGGACTATTATGATCTCGGCCCCTATACCCGCCCTGTCACCACCACCTCAAAAGAGTCCCAACTCTGGTTTGATCGCGGCCTGCTCTGGTGTTATGGCTACAATCATGAGGAGGCCGTGCGCTGCTTCAAGAAGGCGACCAAACATGATCCCAACTGCGCCATGGCCCAATGGGGGATCGCCTATGCGGCCGGCCCCAATTACAACAAGCAGTGGGTTGCCTTCGACCCGATTGACCTAAAAAATTCCCTCAATCTTGCCTGCTCCGCCACGAAACAAGCATTGAAACTCCTCGACCAGGCAAGCCCGGTTGAACAAGCCCTGATACGCCCCTTAGCAAAGCGCTATCCACTGAATGAACCGGGCAATGTCACGCCGATCTGGAACGATGACTACGCCGCCGCCGTGCGCGAGGTTTACCGCACCCACAAGGACGATCTGGATGTGACAGCGCTCTTCGCCGAGGCGATCATGAACCGCACGCCATGGCAGCTCTGGGATATCAAGACTGGAAAACCTGCCGAAGGAGCCGACACGGCTGAAGCCATTGCTGTCTTGGAGCACGCCATGGCTTCGCCACACGGCATGCAACATCCCGGCATTCTCCACATGTATCTCCACCTCATGGAAATGTCGCCCTACCCGGAGCGCGCCCTGCGTGCCGGAGACGCGCTATGCAGCCTTGTTCCCGATGCAGGCCATCTCATTCACATGCCAACCCACATTGATGTCCTCTGCGGTAACTACAGGGACGTGATCGACCGCAACGAACTCGCCACCATCGCCGACCAGAAATATCTGGCCCGCGAAGGCGCCGTCAATTTCTACTCCCTCTACCGCTGCCACAATTATCATTTCAAAACTTACGGCGCCATGTTCCTTGGCCAGTATGGCCCGGCTCTCGAAGCGGCCGAGGAAATGGCCGCTGCCATTTCAGAAGACTTGCTGCGCGTCGAGTCGCCCCCCATGGCCGATTGGCTGGAAGCCTTTGTGTCAATAAAACTCCACGTCTACATCCGCTTCGGGAAGTGGCAGGAAATCATCGCGGCACCCCTTCCCTCTGACCCGAAACTCTATTGCGTGACTACGGCCATGTTGCATTATGCCAAGGCCGTGGCTTACTCTGCCAGTTTCAGCGTGCCAGCCGCAGAGAAGGAAGCCAGCCTGTTTGAAGAAGCCCTGGCCCGCGTGCCGGAATCGCGCTGCCTGTTCAACAATACCAGCCTCGATATTCTCGCCGTCGCCGCCGAGATGATGAAAGGCGAAATTGAATACCGGAAATTCAATTTCGAAAAGGCCTTTGCTCACCTCCGCAAGTCGGTCGAACTCTACGACACCATGCGCTACGACGAGCCCTGGGGCTTCATGCAGCCCACCCGCCATGCGCTCGGTGCTTTGTTGCTGGAACAAAATCGGGTTGAAGAGGCTGAAGCCATTTACCGCGCCGATCTCGGGCTTGACGGCACGCTCGCCCGCGCCTGCCAGCACCCTGACAATATCTGGAGCCTCCACGGCTTCCATGAATGCCTCATGAGATTGGGCAAACATGACGAGGCCAAATTCATCAAGCAGCGCCTCGATCTGGCAACGGCACGGGCCGATGTGCCCGTAAAATCATCCTGCTTCTGCCGGGTGAATGCCACGTAATTCGCAAAAATAGACTAAATTGCCGGTGTTTTGTGTGGCATTTGGTTCACCAACCGCAGAGTTAACCGTAGATTAACACTGCCAATTGCCGCTCTATGGATGAATGAGCAGACTTAACAAGACATGAGCGGGGTCCGCATGTTCAAATCACTCTTCGGGAAAAAGCAGCCAACTTTTGAGCAGGAATTGGCCCTCAAGGAAGCCAACATGGCGCTTCGTGTGCGCATGGACCGGCTGGTCCGCGTGGATGCCGCCGAGAGCTTTGGGCAGGCCAAGGTTACGGACAAGTTTGGTCACCGCGTTTTTGAGGGCCAGGCC
>JACMJT010000309.1 GCA_014380505.1 Hyphomicrobiales bacterium
AAGCCCTATTGCAGATGCGGCGGCTCATCGACTTTCTGCCGTCATCGAACACCTCGCCCATTCCGGAAATGCCTCAGTTCGACGATGCTGAGCGAATCGACATGTCGCTCGACACGCTCATCCCCGCCAACCAGAACCAGCCCTACGACATAAAGGAGCTGATCGTGAAGTTGGTGGACGAAGGTGACTTCTTCGAAATCCAGGAGGCCCACGCAAAAAATATCGTGACCGGCTTTGCCCGTGTTGGCGGACGTACAGTGGGGATAGTCGCCAATCAGCCCATGGTGCTGGCCGGTGTTCTCGACAGCGATGCAGGCCGCAAGGCCGCCCGCTTCGTGCGCTTCTGCGACTGTTTCAATATCCCGATTGTGACACTGGTCGATGTGCCGGGTTTCCTGCCGGGCACCGCCCAGGAATACGGCGGCCTGATCAAGCACGGAGCCAAGCTGCTCTTCGCCTATGCCGAAGCAACCGTTCCCAAAATCACCGTCATCACCCGCAAGGCCTATGGCGGGGCCTATGTGGTCATGGCCTCGAAGCACCTGCGGGGCGATGTCAACTACGCCTGGCCCACGGCTGAGATTGCCGTCATGGGCTCACGGGGTGCGGCCGAGATCATCTACCGGGCGGAGCTTGCCGATGCGGAGAAGATCAAGGGCCGCATCAAGGAATTCGAAACCCGCTTCGCCAATCCCTTCGTGGCCGCCGAGCGGGGCTTCCTCGACGAGGTCATCATGCCCCACTCGACCCGCAAACGCGTGGCAAGGGCGCTCAACATGCTGCGCCACAAGGAACTCGCCAATCCATGGAAGAAGCACGACAACATTCCGCTTTAGAGCCCATACGCACAAGCTGCTGTATCGCAGGTGGCGGCCCCGCAGGCATGATGCTGGGCTTCCTTCTGGCGCGCGCCGGCGTCGATGTTGTGGTACTGGAGAAGCACGCCGATTTCCTGCGCGATTTTCGTGGCGACACGATTCACCCCTCCACCCTTGAGCTAATGCATGAGCTCGGCTTTCTTGAGGAATTCCTGCAAAGGCCTCATCAGGAGGTGCGCCGCCTCGCTGGCCAGATTGGAGCAACGCGCGTAACCATTGCCGATTTTGGCCATGTGCCCACGCGCTGCAAGTTCATCGCGCTGATGCCGCAATGGGATTTTCTCGACTTTCTCGCGGATCAAGGGAGGGGTTATCCAGGCTTCCATTTGCACATGCGCTCCGAAGTCAGTGGCCTCATTGAAAAGGATGGACGGATTGCCGGCGTAAAGGTTGAAACACCGTCGGGGCCGCGAGAAGTTCACGCCGATCTCATCGTTGGCGCCGACGGAAGAAAATCGGATGTGCGCGCGCTGGCGCAACTGGCGGTGGATGATCTGGGAGCGCCGATAGACGTGCTGTGGTTCCGCCTTTCGCGCCTCGCCAGCGATGAATCCCAGACCTTCGGGCATGTGGAAGCGGGCCGCATGCTGGTGATGCTCAACCGCGGCGATTACTGGCAGTGCGCTTATGTCATTGCAAAAGGGAGTTTCGACGCGATCCAGCGCGCCGGGCTGGACGGCTTCCGGGCGGATGTCGTCGAGCTGTCACCGTTCCTCCGCGATCGCATGGGCGAACTTGCGAGCTGGGACGACATAAAGTTGCTCACCGTGACGGTCGATCGCTTGCGCGTCTGGTTCAAGCCCGGCCTGCTCTGCATCGGCGACGCCGCCCATGCCATGTCTCCCATTGCCGGTGTCGGCATCAATCTCGCGGTGCAGGACGCGGTCGCCGCCGCCAATATTCTCGCAGGCCCGCTAAAATCGGGCACGGCAGGCCTGGAGCATTTGAAAGCCGTTCAGGCCCGGCGCGAATTCCCAACTCGGTTCACTCAACGGTTGCAAGTTATGATCCAGAACCGGCTGATCAGCCGCGTGCTTGCCAGCCGCGAACGGCTGCAAGCACCCTGGGCGGTCAAGCTCCTGAACTACATTCCCGCGCTCCAACGCATCCCAGCGCGGCTCGTTGGCGTCGGCGTGCGGCCCGAGCATGTGCATACGCCCGACGTCTGTGGCTAGCTGATTGTTTCCCCGATCAGATCGTATTCCTCCGCCTCGACGATCCTCACGCGGACCTTGTCCCCAGGCTTGAGCGCGGTTTCGCCGGGCAGGAACACATTGCCGTCTATTTCCGGGGCGTCCCAGGGCGAGC
>JACMJT010000310.1 GCA_014380505.1 Hyphomicrobiales bacterium
GCGAAGGTACTCCTTGTAGTACAGCGCATAATCCTCCGGCGCATAGGCGTAGCTGTGCTGGGCATTCATCGGGTTCTGGAATGCCGAGATAAAATTGTCGGCGGGATTGCGAGTGCAATGCACGATCCGGGCATTGGGAAAGAAAAGCGCAATGAATCCGATTGCCATGAAATTATGCGGCATCTTGTCGACAACACGCTTGGCGCCCGGCGCCAGAAACTTCAACATGCTGACATACATCGTCGCCAGTTCCCGGCAGCGGACTGGGCCGCCTTCGGTCATGCGCTCAAAGATTTGGGTGGGCTTCCCGTCGTCGCCGCTCAGGCCCTGCCGCATTCGGCTGATGCGCCTGAGCTCGCCCACGCCTCCGCCTTTGGGATGCGCCGCGATGATCTGTTCGGTGAGCGTGGTTCCCGACCGCGGCATGCCGACCACGAACACCGGCAGCGGCGAAGGATCGCCATAGCCCTCGAAACGCTGCAAGACATCCGAACGATAACCTTCGATCAAACTATCCACCGTCTTCCTGAATCGATCGAGATTGAACCTCGATTCAAGCAGCGATTTCGATTGCCGGAAATAGTCGAACGCCTGGGCATAATCGCCTGAGTTTTCATAAATCCGGCCGATGGCAAGGTTGAGGCCGGCATGATCCCTGGGCGATTCAACGCCATTGCCAAGTTCCTGCTGGAGCATCGCGAAGATGCTGGAATCCGTCTTGTGCTTTCGCAGATTGGCGATCTGCACCAGGGCAAACCGGCGTTGCCGCTCGTCAACGCCCACTTCGCGGTAAAGGCCCTCTGCCTCATCAATCTCTCCTAGCGACGAGAGGGAGTCCGCAAGAAGTTTCCTTATGTCGCTTCTGTCCGCCGCCGGAGCAGCCGCCATGGCCTGCTTAAGGTAGCTGACTGCCCGGTGTCCGCTTCCTGTCTTGTGGAAGAATTCACCCAAGGCCCATGGGGCCTGGTAGAGGGAAGGCTGTATGCGGAACGCCTTTTCCAGCAATGGCGAGGCTTCTTCGATCAGCTCGAAATCCAGATAGAGGCGGCCGAGATTTATCAAATAGCCGGCGTTCCGTGGCTCCGCCTTGGCGGCGGCTTCCGCAAATCGCAAGGCTTCGCCGGGTTTGCCCAGATTTATAAGAACCAACGCCAGGGCCTCATTGACATCGCCGCGCGTGGGATACTGCCGCTGCAAGTCCCGCGCCGTTGCCTCGGCTTCGGCATCACGGCCCATCTGCATGAGGCGCGGCAGCCCGGCAATGGCTTCTTCTACATTTGGCTGTCTCAAATTCAGCATTCCTGTTCCTTACGGAATTAGCACCGTAGCACCCGTGGTGCGGCGGGCCTCCAGATCCTCATGGGCCTTTACCGCATCCGCCAGCGCATAACGCTGATTGACCGGAATCTTCACCTTGCCGGATTTGACGATCTCCACGAGGTCGCCCGCTGTCTCCTTCAGGCCTGCCTCGGTTCCGGTAAAGGATGCAAGGGTCGGCCGCGTCACATAGAGCGAGCCCTTGGCGGCGAGCAAGCCGAGGTCGAAGGCCTTCACGGGCCCGGAAGCGTTGCCGAAACTTACCAGCAAGCCGCGCAGACTCAGGCAATCGAGAGAGGTCACCAGCGTCGCCTGTCCCACGCCATCATAGACCACGGGAACGCCTTGACCGCCGGTGAACTCTTTAACCTTTGCAGGCACGTCTTCCACCC
>JACMJT010000311.1 GCA_014380505.1 Hyphomicrobiales bacterium
CAGCTTCAGCAGTTCACCCTCGGTGCCGCCGCGCAGCACTTTGGCGAGATAGGTGCCGCCGGGCTTCAGCACCTGTTTGGCGAAATCATAGCCCGACTCGGCAAGGGCGGTAATATTGATGACATCGGTTTGGCGATGCCCCGTGGCGTGCGCCGCCATGTCGGAGAGCACCGCGTCGGCCTTCTCGCCGCCCAGCGCCTCGATCAAAAGCTGGGTTGCGTCTTCATCGTAGAAATCCTTCTTGAAGATGATGACGGATGGGATCGCATCCATGCCGTGCATGTCGATGGCGACGACCTTGCCCCGTCCCTCCTCCGCCTTGACGCGCGCTGCTGCCACTTGGCTCCAGCCGCCGGGAGCGGCCCCCAGATCGACGACGCGGCCGCCGGGCTTGAGAAAACGGTACTTGTCGTCGATTTCGATCAGCTTGAAGGCGGCGCGCGAGCGGTAGCCGAGTTTCCGCGCTTCCTTCACATAGGGATCGTTGAGCTGGCGCTCGAGCCAGATCTTCTGGGATACCGTGCGGCCCTTGCCGGTTTTCACCCGCTCCTTCAGTGCCCGTCCGCTGGTGGGCTTCTTCGCTCCGGGCCGGCTCATTTGTGCCTGCCGTAGGTTCCGTCCTGCTTCATCAGCATGGTCAGGATACCCTCGCGGAGGCCCCGGTCGGCCACGCGGATGCGCTCGGCCGGAAAGGCCAGGCGAATTTCCTCGAGGATGGCGCAGCCCGCCAGCACCAGATCGGCCCGCTCGCGCCCGATGCAGGGATTGGCGGCGCGCTCATCATAGCTCATATGGAGCAGTTCGTGGGTGACCCGGCCCGTGTCGGCGCTGTTGAGCCAGCTGCCATCGACCTTGGAGCGGTCATAGCGGGCCAGGCCAAGCTGCACGCCGGCGATGGTGGTGACCGTGCCGGACGTGCCGAGAAGATGCGTAGGCACCGGCGGCTTCCCGGTGATCCTGGCGACGTGATCGGCAAACTCCATCACCATGGGCCGCAGGAATTCCCGCATCGCGGCGAAGGATTGCGGTGTAACATCGATGCCGCCGCCAAAAAGTTCGGAGATGGTCACAACGCCCGCCGGCAGCGAAACCCACGCGGCGATTCCGAAGTGGCCGCCGGTTCGCGCCATCCACATCACCTCGGTCGATCCGCCGCCGATGTCGAACACCAGCGCGGTGTCGGCTGCGGGATCGATCAGCGGTTCGGCACCCGTTGCCGCCAAGACCGCTTCGGTTTCCCGGTCGATGATTTCGAGGTCGAGACCCGTCTCGGCGGCCACGCGGGCGATGAACTCGGCGCCATTGGCAGCCGTCCGGCAGGCCTCGGTGGCCACCAGCCGTGTCTTTGTGACATTCCGCCATTTGAGCTTGTTGGCGCACACGCGAAGCGCATCGACGGTGCGAGCCATCGCCTGGTCGTGCAACCGGCCCGTGCGGCCCTGCCATTCGCCGAGCCGAACAATGCGGGAAAAGGCGTCGACCACGGTAAATCCGTGATCGACGGGGGTGGCGATCAGCAATCTACAGTTGTTGGTGCCCAGATCGAGCGCGCCATAGAGATCGCACGGTCGATGGATGCCGGCGTCCGGTCTGCGCCGGAAGCGGGAAGGCCCCGCCCCATTGGTCGCGTCCACGTTAACCTTCCACGGACCATTGGCGCTCGACGGCCCGAAGGCCGGTGCGGCTAGCAAAGGTCCAAAACATTGCGTTGACCACAATGTAACAGTTTACCCCGCCCCCTCAAAGCGAAACCGATAGTGCCCTCATTCCGGCCAAAATCGTTAACCCGCCATTGAGACGTTCCGCACTAACAATGGTGCCCTGTTTTGGGGGTTTCATGCGGACCTACGGCGCCAGATGGTTCAAGGAAGGCTCGCTCATCGGCGAATTCACCGATCATCTCGGCGTGACCGTTAACCAGAAAAAGCAGGCGGTGGCGCTCACCGCCGCCAAAGTCGATGCCGAGCTTGCCTCCAAGGCCAAGTCCGAATTCATCGCCAATATGAGCCACGAGCTCCGCACCCCGCTCAACGCCATCATCGGCTTCTCGGAAATGCTGGGCCTCAAAACCGTGAGTTCCCCCGAAAAAGTTCAGCAATATTCCGGCTATATCAAGCAGGCGGCCGAGCATCTGCTCGCCCTCATCAACGGCATTCTCGATGTCTCGAAAATCCAGGCCGGCCAGCTCTCCGTCGACTGCGAGCCGTTCGAGATCAAGCCGGTGCTCTCCTCGTGCCTTCTCATCATCGAGGCCAAGGCGCGCGAGAAGCTGATCGCCATCGAAACGACGGCCGATCCGCATCTCCCGAAAATTTTCGGCGATCCGCTCCGGATCAAGCAGATCCTCATCAACCTTCTTGGCAATGCGGTGAAGTTCACGCCGGGCCAGGGTCGCATCCGGGTTGAGGTCG
>JACMJT010000034.1 GCA_014380505.1 Hyphomicrobiales bacterium
GACCTTGGGATGGTCGGCGAAGGAGGGCGTGGCATTGACGAAGCCCACGAGCTTGACGATGCGCTTCACCCGGTCAAGATTGCCGCCGCAGGCCTCGCGCAAGTGGCTGAGCACGTTGATGGCGCAGCCCCGCGCCGATTTGGCGCCGTCGTCCAGCGAAACAGTGTCGCCCAGTTTGCCGGGATATTGGATCTTGCCATCAAACATAGCGCCTTGCCCCGAAACGAAGACGAGGTTGCCGGTCCTGACCCATGGCACATAGTTCGCCACCGGTTTTGATGGAACCGGAAGTGTTATGCTGAGTTCCTTGAGTCGTTGATCGATCGTTCCCATATGAGTCTCCGTTGAACTTCCGCAAATCGGGATGATGTGCGACAATGGACCATCGCGCGCAAGGAGTTTCAAGGCCTATGAAAATTTCGCTATCCGCCCTCCTGTTGCTTGCCGCAGTTCCAGCGGCCGATGCGGCCACCATCGCGGCGCACCGGGCGACCTATGACCTGAAATTGGTCCGCGCCGGCGATAGCGCGCAGCTCTCGGCGGTGTACGGCAGGTGGGTGATCGAAATCCAGGGCTCCGCCTGCGAGGGCTGGAATGTCACGTCCCGGATGGTCAACCAGTATAGTCCGGTGGAAGGGGCCCCCAGCACCGTCGATATCCAGTCGAGCGCCTTCGAAAGCGGCGATGCGCTCCGCATGGAATACAGCAAGCAGGAATTCGTCGATCGCAAGCTGAAAGAGGAAGCCAGCATCAAGATCTCCCGGCCATCGGCGGACGCCGAAGCGGCGGGTGCTGCGGGGCAGGGCGGCGGCAAGCTCTTCACCGTGCCCGCCGGTGCCGTCTTCCCGATCCAGCATCAGCTGAGCGTGATGGATAAGGCCGAGAAGGGCGAAACCCGCCACGCCAGCCTGCTTCGCGACGCCAGCCTGCTCTATGAAGGCTCGGATGGGGCCACGACCTACAGCGCCATCACCTTTATCGGCCGCCGCAAGGAAGCCGGCAGCAATTCGCGCGACAACGCCAACAGCGAAGCCAAACCCCTGGGCGCGTTTCCGTCATGGCCCATCTCGATCAGCTATTATTCAACAACCGCCGATGATCAGGAGACGCCCAACTATCAAATCGGTTTCGACCTCTACTCCAACGGAGTGGCCACGGGCCTCAGGCTCGACTACGGCAACTTTGTCCTGGGGGGTGAGCTGGCGAAATTCGAAATGCTGAAAAGCGATCCGTGTGAGAGCGAACTGGTGCCGACTACAGGACTCGAACCTGTGACCCCCTGATTACAAATCAGGTGCTCTACCAACTGAGCTAAGCCGGCGCTGCGGGGATTTCCATAGGGCTTGCGCACGTGAGCCGCAAGACTACCGCGTCAGCGCGAAGAGGGCGATGGCGGCCGCGTTGGAGACGTTGAGGCTTTTAATTGGGCCGTCGATAGCGAGCCTCACGAGTTCATCGCAACTCGAGCGAGTGAGCTGGCGAAGGCCTTTGCCTTCCGCTCCGAGGACAATCGCCAAGGGTGGCGCTCGGTCTATTTGCGTAATTGATTCAGACGCTTCACTGTCAAGGCCAACTATCCGGAATCCATAGGTTTTCATCTCGTCGATGGCGCGGGCCAGATTTGTCACCTTGACGTAGGGCACATGCTCGTAGGCACCCGAGGCGGACTTGAACAGCACGCCTGAGCCCTCCGGGCTGTGACGCGCCGTGGCGACGAGGGCCGTCACCTTGAAGGCGGCACAGGTGCGGAGGATGGCACCCACATTGTGAGGGTCGGTCACCTGATCGAGCAGGACGACGATGCCCGATTTTTCGATCTGGTCAAGTCGCGGCTGGGATAGCGGCGTTGCTTCCAGCAGCAAGCCCTGGTGTACGGCATCGGCGCCAAGGCGGCGGTCCAGTTCGCGGGGGTGAACGATTTCGAGTGCCAGATTCGCCGCTTCGATCTCCGCGGCAATCCGATCAGCGGCATTCTTCGACGCCAGCAGCGAGATAAAGCGCCGTTTCGGGTTCTTGAGCGCCTCCGCCACGGGGTGGACGCCATAGATCAGATCGCTGGTCTCGGTCATTGCCGTGTCCTCTTAACCCAATTCCGTCATTCCAGCGAAAGCTGGAATCCATATCTGCCATGGACTCCGGCTTTCGCCGAGGTGACGAAATAGGGGGCCGACTCTCTTTCCGCCCTTGTTGCTCCTCCTTAAGGCCCGGTCTACAAACAAGGAAACCAGGGTTTTCGGGGCACTGAATGTTCAGGAAGATTTTGATTGCCAACCGCGGCGAGATTGCTTGCCGCGTCATCAAGACGGCGCGCAGGATGGGAATTGCCACCGTCGCCGTTTATTCCGACGCCGATGCCCGGGCACTTCATGTCGAGATGGCGGATGAGAAGGTCAACATTGGCCCGCCGCAGGCCGCGCAGTCTTATCTGCTCATCGACAAGATTGTGGAGGCCTGCCGCCAAACCGGCGCTGACGCCGTCCATCCCGGCTACGGTTTTCTGTCGGAGCGCTCGGCTTTTCCAAAGGCGCTAGCGGAGGCGGGCATCACCTTTATCGGTCCCAATGCACGCGCCATCGATGCCATGGGCGACAAGATTGAATCGAAAAAGGCAGCGGCGGCGGCTGGCGTTTCCACCGTGCCCGGCCATCTGGGCGTCATCGAGGATGCTGAGGAGGCGGTGAAGATCGCCGGAGGCATCGGTTATCCGGTGATGATCAAGGCGTCCGCTGGCGGTGGCGGCAAGGGCATGCGCATCGCGCACTCGGCGGCCGAGGTGAAGGACGGGTATGTCCGCGCCAAATCGGAAGCCAAATCTTCTTTCGGCGATGACCGCGTGTTCATCGAGAAATTCATCGTCAACCCGCGCCACATCGAAATTCAGGTGTTGGGCGACAAGCATGGCAACATCATCCATCTGGGCGAGCGCGAATGCTCGATCCAGCGTCGCAACCAGAAAGTGGTGGAGGAGGCGCCCTCGCCGCTGCTCGATGC
>JACMJT010000035.1 GCA_014380505.1 Hyphomicrobiales bacterium
TCACTGCTTGACGATTGTATCGCTGACCTGCGCACGGACTATGCGCGGCCGCCACTCGGCATCATGGTCGAAGTTCCCGCCGTAGCCATTGCACCGGAGCTTTTCGCAGACGCGGCATTCTTCTCGATCGGCTCCAACGATCTCACGCAATACGTGACGGCGGCCGCGCGGGACAATGCGGCGGTGGCGTCCCTCAATGATTCAGCCCATCCGGCGGTCACGCGTCTCATCGCGTCGGTCTGTGGCTTCGGGCGGGCTAACAACATGCCGGTCAGCCTGTGCGGGGATATGGCAAGCGACCCCGTGCACCTCGTTTCTCTGCTGAACGCCGGCGTTACATCCCTGTCGGTGGCGCCAGCGCGCTTGGCGCGGATCAAGTCCGCATTGGCGGAAATTTGAGCATGGCGCAGGCGAACCCAAAATCTGAACCCGCGGGCCAGGAAGCAGTCGCTGCCTATAAGCGCATCCTCGCCACCGTCATCGATCGAAGGCCCTCTGGCACGCGCCAGCGGCTGGCCGCGGCTCTGGCGAAAAATCGCAGCTTCATCAGCCAGATCACCAATCCGCTCTATTCCACGCCGATCCCCGTCAATCATCTCGAAGTGATTTTCGAGATTTGTCATTTTTCCGCGGATGAACGCAGCCAGTTCAACGATGCCTATATCCGGGCGCATCCCAAGCGTCACGGTTTGCGCCATGATGCCCATCGTCTCAAGGCCCACACAATCTATTTGCCAGACATGGGTGCCGACGGCCGCAACGCACTGCTGCACAATTTCGTGTCCGATTTCGTGCGCCAGCTGGCACGTCTCCTCGAAGACAAACCCAAAAAGGGAAAACGGCGATGAAAAAGCTGATCAACGATGTGGGGTCTGTCCTTGGCGAAAGCCTCGATGGCCTGGTTGCGGCCCATTCCAGCATCGTGAGCTTGGGGGCGGAACACAAATTCGTGCGGCGCAGAACACTGAAGCCGGGCAAGGTAGGGCTTGTTTCCGGAGGCGGTTCCGGTCATGAGCCGCTTCACGCAGGTTTTGTGGGCCACGGCATGCTCGATGCGGCCTGTCCGGGTCAGGTGTTCACTTCGCCCACACCGGACCAGATGATCGCCGCAGCGGAGGACGTCGATAGCGGCGCGGGGCTGTTGTTCATCGTCAAGAATTATGAAGGCGACGTCATGAATTTCGACATGGCCCGCGAGATGCTCAGCCGGAGAATCGAAACCGTTATTACCGATGACGACGTTGCCGTCGAGAATTCTCTCTTCACGACTGGACGGCGTGGCGTTGCCGGAACTCTCGTGGTCGAGAAAGTGACGGGTGCTGCCGCCGAACAGGGCGCCGATCTCGGCTCGCTGAAAAAGCTCGGTGACAGGGTGAACAGGGCGACGCGCTCGATGGGTGTTGCGCTATCGAGTTGCACCGTGCCCGCGGCGGGGAACCCCACCTTCCAGATCGCTGAAGATGAAATGGAAATGGGTGTGGGTATTCATGGCGAGCCCGGCCGCAAGCGCGTGAAACTGAAAAACGCCAACGCGATCGCCGAAGAACTTGTGTCCGCCATCGCCGGCGATCTTTCCCGGAAAGGCGATGCGCTGCTGTTCATCAATGGCTTTGGCGCGACACCTGCCATGGAATTGTATCTGATGTACAACGCCGCCAACGCGCAACTCGCCAGACACGGCATCACGGCGCGCCGCGCGCTCGTTGGAAACTATGTGACCTCACTCGACATGGCGGGCTGTTCCGTCACCGTCACCATGCTCGATGACGAGATTGCCGGCTTTTGGGATGCGCCGGTTCATACGGCGGCGCTCAGATGGGGCATGTAGCGGCTGTGTACTTCGCCGGTTCGCTACAACACTTGAATCCACTTGCCGTTTTTCGCCGATGATTTCACGCAAGCCTCGATGAAAGCCATGCCGGCGATACCGTCGGCTATGCCCGGGAAGGTCACATCCTTGTCGAGCTTCTTGCCGGAACGCTTGGCCTTGATGGCGCGTGCGACCTCCGTATAGATATTGGCGAAGGCCTCAAGATAGCCTTCGGGATGACCCGGAGGCACCCGTGTAACCCGCGCTGCCGCGGCGTCTGCGCCAGCACCGCCCCGCGTGATCAGCCGCTTGGGCTCGCCAAACGGCGTGAACCACAGATCATTGGGATCGGCCTGGGTCCATTCCAGTCCACCCTTCATCCCATAAACCCTTATCTTCAATCCGTTCTCGTGGCCGGGCGCCACTTGGCTTGCCCAGATCATTCCCCTGGCGCCGCCCTTGAAGCGCAACATCGCGTGCACATTGTCATCAACCTTGCGGCCCTTCACGAAGATCGTGAGATCGGCGGACAGTTCCTGAAGCGTGAGGCCGCTGACAAAACACGCAAGCTGATAGGTGTGTGTTCCGATATCGCCGACGCATCCACCCGCCCCCGTTTTCGTAGGATCGGTGCGCCAAACGGCCTGTTTCTGGCCTTGCCGCTCGATTGGATTGGTCAGCCAGTCCTGCGGATATTCGCCCTGCACCAAGCGAATGTCACCAAGTTCGCCCGCGGCGATCATGGCACGGGCTTGGCGGATCATTGGGTAGCCCGAGTAGTTATGAGTGAGCGCGAAGATCACATCACTCCGTTTGGCGAGAAGCTTCTCAAGTGTGAGCGCTTCCCTGAGATTAAAGGTGACTGGTTTGTCGCAGATCACATGGATTCCTGCTTCGATGAAAGCCTTTGCCACCGGAAAATGCATGTGGTTCGGTGTTACGATGGCGACGGCCTCAATGCCATCCTCAAGGCGGGCTTCGGCCTTGGCCATCTCCCGGAAGTCCGTATAGATACGGTCGGGATCTAGTCCGAGTTCAGCGCCTGAATCCCTGGCGCGCTTCGGGTCCGACGAGAGTGCCCCCGCCACAAATTCATATTGGTCATCCATGCGGGCCGCGAGCCTATGGACAGCGCCAATAAAGGCCCCCTGCCCGCCGCCGACCATGCCAAGCCGGATACGCTTGCCGGTTGCCTCGCGTCTGCCTTCAATTGTCATGTCCTAAATTCCCAAGAGGCGATTGATCTGCTTTTGATCGGTCTTGCCGCCGGCGAAATCGTCGAACGCTTTCTCCGTCACGCGAATGATATGGCTTTCGATGAAAGGCGCGCCTTCCGCCGCACCCTGCTCAGGATGCTTCAGGCAGCATTCCCATTCGAGCACTGCCCATGAGTCATAATTGTAAGCTGCAAGCTTCGAGAAGATGGCGGCAAAGTCCACTTGCCCATCACCCAGCGAGCGGAAACGGCCCGCGCGATTGATCCAGGGCTGATATCCTGAATAGACGCCCTGGCGGCCAGTGGGGTTCAGTTCAGCATCCTTGACGTGGAAAGCGCAAATGCGCTCGTGATAGATGTCGATGAAATCCAGATAGTCGAGATGCATCAGCACAAAGTGCGAGGGATCGTAGTTGATCTGGCAGCGCTTGTGGCCTTTCAGCGCATCGAGGAACATCTCAAAGGTCGCGCCATCGAACACATCTTCCCCGGGATGAATTTCGTAGCCAACATCCACGCCCGCCTCGTCATAGGCATCGAGGATCGGCTTCCAGCGTTTTGCCAGTTCGCCGAAAGTCGTTTCGATCAATCCAGGCGGACGTTGCGGCCAGGGATAGGCATAAGGCCAGGCCAGCGA
>JACMJT010000312.1 GCA_014380505.1 Hyphomicrobiales bacterium
AAGTGCCCGCCGCTTTCCTGTCATGAACCGGCCGGATGGAATTCGTACCTTCATATTCGTCCGGGACAGAATCGTGCGGCACGAGTTGGACCGGCCAGTGGGCAAGTCCCGCATGCCGCTTGACCTGTTCAAAAATCACCTCGGCGAGAGCCGTTCCAGTCTTGCCGCCGGTCATGAATGTCTGAGGCGTTGGAAGTACAAGGCCCCGGCTATGAAATTGTGTCTTTTCGCCAAATTCCTGGACCAGCCACCGGAAGTTCTCGATATGCCAGGCGGCTGTCTCGGGGTCGAGAAATTCGCTTTTTTTAAAAGGCCACAATCCCATGCCTGACGGTCCCCTGAGTCGCTGCCACTGCCGGGCGAAAAGCGCCCTTCATTCGGCTTGCTCAAACGTGTAGGAACGGCCAAGACAAGTCAACAAAGAGAAGAATTAGATCATGAATCTCCGTGCCACCATCAACGATGCCCTGAAGGATGCCATGAAGGCTGGCGACAAGCGCCGCGTCTCGACGCTCCGCCTGATGAACGCCGCCATCAAGGACAAGGACATCAACAGCCGCACCGATGGTCACGACTCGGCACTGACACCGGACGCCGGGCTGATCGATCTCTTCGCCAGGATGGTGAAACAGCGCCAGGAGAGTGTCGCCATCTTCGAACAGGGCGGCCGGCCGGAATTGGCCGCGGCCGAGCGCGAGGAAATCGCCATCATCCAGTCCTACATGCCAAAGCAACTCTCCGAGGAGGAGGCTAAGACCGCAGTGGCCGCCGTGATCAAGAAAGTTGGCGCCGCGGGCATCAAGGACATGGGCAAGGTCATGGCCGAGTTGAAAGCGAAATACGCGGGCCAGATGGACATGGCCAAGGCAGGCGGCATTGTGAAAGGCCTGCTTGCCTAGGCGCGCGCCATGAAACTTCTCAACTACGCGATGCAGCGGTTCGTCAAGACGGGCAGACTCCGCATTATCGACGCGGATGGCAAGCAGCATGAATACGGGTCCACGCCGCAACCGAGCGTTACGATCCGCTTGACGGATCGCCGCTTGCATCACGCGTTGTTCTTCAATCCGGAACTGCGCGCCGGCGAAGCTTACATGGACGGAACTCTTGTCATCGAGGAGGGCACGCTCCGCGATCTGCTGATGCTTTACGCGCTCAACCGAACGAACCTGCGGAGCCAGCCCGTGCAGCGTATGCTGCGCGCCTCCTACAAGAAATTCCGCGGCCTCACCCAACGCAATGTGGCGGCTCGGGCGCGAAAGAACGTTGCCCATCACTACGATCTGTCGAATGAGCTTTATGAGTTATTCCTCGACAGCGACCTGCAATATTCCTGCGCCTATTTCCTGAAGCCCGGCGATTCATTGGAAACGGCGCAACGCAACAAGCTGCGCCACATTGCCGCGAAACTCGCGTTAAAGCCCGGTCAGAGGGTTCTCGACATCGGATCGGGCTGGGGCGGGATGGCGATGTATCTCGCCGAAGCGGCGCAAGTCGATGTGACCGGTGTCACACTTTCCTTGGAGCAGTATGAACTCGCGACCAAACGGGCGCACGAACGCGGGCTCGCGGACCGGGTGCGCTTTGAACTGAAAGATTACCGCGATGTGACGGCCAAGTTCGACCGCATCGTCTCGGTCGGCATGTTCGAGCACGTGGGGGTAGGCCACTATGGCGAATTCTTCGCCAAGGTTTCCAGCCTGTTGGCCGATGATGGTGTGGCTCTCCTGCATTCTATCGGGCGAAAGGGCGGCCCCGGATCGACTGGTCCGTGGATGCGCAAATACATCTTCCCCGGCGGCTATGCTCCGGCTCTTTCCGAGACATTGGCCGCCATCGAAGGTTCAGGGCTCTGGGTCACGGATATTGAAGTGCTGCGCCTGCACTACGCCCAAACGCTGCTGGAATGGGAACGGCGGTTCCAGGAAAATCGCGGCAAGATCGCGGCACTGCTTGATGAACGCTTTTGCCGCATGTGGGAATTCTACCTGATCGGCTGCGAGTTCAGTTTCCGCTTTGGCAAGCAGATGGTTTTCCAGATCCAGCTCGCCAAGAATGTTGGCACGCTTCCACTCGACAGAGGTTACATGGCGGCGGCTGAAACTGCGTTGTCACACGAACTTCGTCACGACATCCACAGTCTTCCTGATCGAATATGAATAGGGGCACACAACATGGGCCTTCTCCGCCAGCGCCTTGGCTTGCGCCTTTTTCACTCCGGGCAAGTTCACCTCGAGCTTTACGGCAAGTTCGAAACCTTTCTTGTCATCGCGCGAGCCCATGGTGACATGGGCCGTCACCGTTGAATCCGGAGAAATCGCGACCGGCGTCTTCTCCTTGCCGGCCACGAATTTGATGGCGCCGAGATAGCAGGTCGAATAGCCCACGGCGAAGAGTTGCTCGGGATTTACGCCGTCGGCGGTGCCGCCCAGTTCCTTCGGCGTGCCGATTTTGAGATCGAGCATGCCATCGGCGGTCTTGCTGTGCCCGTTGCCGCGCCCGCCGGTCGATGTGGCAACTGCTGTATAAAGTTTTTTCATCGCGCGTACTCCCTGTCAGGGCGCGCACGATGTCACGCTGGTTTGCAACTCGCAAGCCACTTAAATGCTGCCGTCATTTCCGGGCCGTCTTCACCATCATCCCGGCAATTTCCTTCAGCAGCTTTGCAGCCACGGTCGCGGTTATATTGGAGATGTCGCACCGGGGATTATACTCAACAATGTCGGCGGCCACGATCGGTTGATCGATGGTGTGAATCAGATTGATCACCTGACGGGTGGATAGCCCGCCAGGCTCCCTGTACGACACACCGGGTGCGAAGGCCGGATCCAGCGCGTCGATGTCCATGGAAATATATACGGGCGTCGTTATATCGAGCCGGAGATCCTCACCGCAGCGGCTAGCCTCGATAACCTCGACGCCGAAACGCTTGAACTGGTCGCGATGATGACCGTTGATGGTGCGCAGTCCCACCTGAATCAAACGATCTACAAGCCGCTCTTCCATGATCCGGGCAAAGGACGAC
>JACMJT010000313.1 GCA_014380505.1 Hyphomicrobiales bacterium
CGCCTCCAGGACGATCGAACGGTGGAAATCGAATACGTGGTTGCGGATGGCTACTACCTCTACCGCAAGCGATTCGAATTCCTGATCAATGGCCGGCCCGCCAGGCCGGTCGGCCTCGCCGCCGGCAAAATGAAAAATGACCCGCTATTTGGCCGGGTGGCGATATTCCGCCAGCGTGCCCACCTGAAACTGGCGGTGCCACCTGGCGCCCGGGGACAGGACATCGAAGTCGTGGCGCGCTCGCAGGGGTGCGCGGACGCGGGGGTCTGCTACCCGCCGCTCAAGCAGGCGCTGCTCCTGGCTGCGGGCTCACGTGCCCCGGCCTCGCCACGTGGTGAGGCCGAACCTGCGGGATTCACCTCGCGGCCCGAGCGCTCGCTCGCGGACCAGTTGAAGGGGAAGTAGAACAATGGCCGGAGTCAGGGCGCTGGCGGTGGCGGGCGGCGGTGTGGCCGTTATGCTGGCGTTGGCCGGGGTTGCGATGTGGTTAGGACGGGCCGCCCCACCACTGGACCAGCCGGCAGCCCAGGCCGCCGGGCCAGTGTACGCAGCGGAATTCCTGGACGTGAACGGCAAGCCGCAGCGACTTGGGCAATGGGAACGGCGCCTGCTTGTGTTGAATTTCTGGGCCACCTGGTGTGCGCCATGCAAGGAAGAAATGCCGATGCTGGGCGAGTATCAGAAGCGATATGCTGCCAACGGCTTGCAAATTGTCGGCATCGCCGCCGATACCCGCGATAACGTGGCGGCATTCCAACGCACCGCAGATATTGGTTACCCACTCTTGCCAGCCGATGCGGCCGGGCTGGAATTCTCCCGCCGGTTGGGTAACAGGCTAGGGTTGCTGCCCTTCACGGTGGTCTACCGGCCGGGCGGCGAGCTGGTATTCACGCGCCTCGGCCTGGTGAAAAGTGAAGATATGCAGGCAATTGTCGATAAATATCTGCCAAATATGCCAAAGTAGGTTGCTGACTGCCTGACCTGCCCCCTGCAACACTCTCCGGGCCGCACAAGGAATATCGATTGTGCAGTGCATCACTCGGCCCGGGAAGAACTTCGGCAAAAATGCAACATTTGTGGCGAATATGCGCCAATCGTGAAATTTCGCGGCATATGGTTGCTGGACAATCATTGGCGATTTGAGGCAAACTGCCCCGCATGTCAACGCTTCTGGTGCTGCACGGACCAAACCTGAACTTGCTGGGCACGCGCGAACCGAACCTGTACGGCAGCGAGACGCTAGCCGAAATAAACAGCCGGTTGCAGGCCTTGGCGGCGAAGGCCGGGATGGCGCTGGAAACGTTTCAAAGCAATTCGGAGGGCGCACTCGTCGACCGCATACAAGCGGCTCGGGACGCCGGCATAAGCTGGATCATCATCAACCCGGGCGCGTACACCCACACCAGTGTGGCCATGCGTGACGCCTTCAAGGCGGTTTCGATCCCGTTCATCGAGGTGCATTTGTCGAATATCCACGCCCGTGAGCCGTTTCGCCAGCATTCGTACCTGTCGGATGTGGCGGTTGGCGTTATCACCGGGCTCGGATCGGACGGCTATGCCATGGCCGTGGAAACCGCCATCCGGCGGATCCAGGCCTCGCGAAGCACCCCGGCGAACTCATAACAGCGCCAGCAACGCCGGGGGCGATCCTCCCGGTATTTGTCATGGCCTATAACAGGTAGGAGGCAAAACCAATGGACCTGCGGAAAATCAAGACGCTTATCGACCTCGTGCAGCAGTCAGGCATCGCTGAGCTTGAAATCACCGAGGGCGAGGAAAAAGTCCGGATCAGCCGCAACGGCATGCCGGGCACGTTCATGCCCCAGCCGATGACCCCGGCCAATTACGTGTTGCCCGGCGAAGCACCGGCCGTGGCTCCCGTCGCCATCGTGCCCGAGCCGGTCGGCCACACACTGAAATCGCCGATGGTGGGCACCTTTTATCGCTCGCCCTCCCCGGGCTCGCCGTCCTTTGTCGAAATCGGCCAGAGCGTCACCAAGGGCCAGACCCTCTGCATCATCGAGGCCATGAAGCTGCTGAACGAAATCGAGTCAGACGCGGCCGGCGTGGTCAAGGCGATCCTGGTCGAGAACGGCCAGCCCGTCGAATACGGCCAACCGCTTTTCATCATCGAATAGACGCAGGCGATCACTATGGCGGTATTCGGTGCCGGCCCCCGCCAAGGGGCCATGTTTGAAAAAATCCTCATTGCCAATCGCGGCGAGATCGCACTGCGCATCCAGCGTGCGTGCCGCGAGCTCGGCATCAAGACGGTGGCGGTACATTCCGAAGCGGACGCGGACGCCAAATACGTGATGCTCGCCGACGAATCGGTCTGCATCGGCCCCGCGCCCTCGAAAGACAGTTACCTCAATATTCCGGCCATCATCAGCGCCGCCGAAGTGACCGATGCCCAGGCCATCCATCCGGGCTACGGTTTCCTGTCGGAGAACGCGGATTTCGCCGAGCGGGTCGAGAATTCCGGTTTCGTTTTCATCGGACCTCGTCCGGAAAACATTCGCACCATGGGCGACAAGGTCGCGGCCAAGGTTGCCATGCGCAAAGTCGGGATTCCGTGTGTGCCGGGCTCCGATGGCGCGCTGCCGGACGACCCCAAGGAAATTCGCAAGATCGCCGCGGCCGTGGGCTATCCTGTCATCATCAAGGCAGCAGGCGGTGGCGGCGGGCGCGGGATGCGGGTGGTCCATACCGAAGCCGCGCTGGTCAACGCCGTGCAGATGACCAAGGCCGAGGCGCAGTCGGCCTTTGGCAACCCAATGGTGTACCTCGAGAAATTTCTCGAGAACCCGCGCCATATCGAGATCCAGGTGCTCGCCGACGAGCACAAGACGGCGCTGTTTCTCTGGGAACGCGATTGCTCGATGCAGCGCCGCCACCAGAAGATCATCGAAGAGGCGCCCGCGCCGGACCTGAAAGTCAGGCTGCGGGACCGGATCGGCGAGCGTTGCGCCGAGGCCTGCCTGAAATTGGGCTACCGCGGCGCTGGAACTTTCGAGTTCCTGTACGAAAAAGACGTGTTCTACTTCATCGAGATGTACACGCGCGTGCAGGTGGAACACCCGGTGTCGGAGATGATCACCGGCATCGTCATCGTGCAGGAG
>JACMJT010000314.1 GCA_014380505.1 Hyphomicrobiales bacterium
CTCACTTCAATGATTGATTCGCAGCGCAGCTACACGGCGAATTCGAAAGTCTTTCAAACCGGCGCGGAACTGATGGACGTCCTGATCAATCTCAAGCGTTAATTCTCAATGTGTAATTGATGTGAGTTAGAAAATGGCGGCACTTTCAACGGCACTGAATATCGCCAGATCCAGTCTTGCAACTGTTGCGGGGCAAACTGCGATTGCCTCCAAGAACATTTCAAATGTCGGCAATGCGGATTACTCCCGCAAGAGCGCCGTTGTCATTTCCATGGCCGGTGGCGGCTCGGCAATTTCCGGTTACACCCGCGCCGCCGACAAGCTCTTGTTTGACAAAATGCTTGTCGCTTCCTCTAATTCTGCGGCAAGCAGTTCGGTTCTGGCAGGCATCAACCGGCTGAGCGAGACTGTCGGTGACCCGGAGTCGGGTTATTCGCCAGCCGGCATGATCGGAAAATTCCAGACCGCATTGCAGGTTTACGAGCAAAATCCTGCGGACCAGACGCTGGCCCAGAATGCGGTTCAATCAGCCGGCGATCTTGTCCGCTCCCTGAACGCCGCCACCACCATCATCCAGGATGTGCGCAAGCAGGCAGATACGGGAATGTCCGATGCGGTGGAGCGCATCAACAACCTCTTGCAGCAGTTCAAAATCGCCAATGACGCGATCGTGCGCGGATCCGGCTCTGCCACCGATCTGACGGAAAGCCTGGACACGCGCGACAAGATCATGAAGCTCTTGTCTGAGGAATTGGGCATCCGCGCGGTGACCCGCAGCAACAATGATATTGCGCTTTACACCGACAGCGGCGTGACCCTGTTTGAATCAGTCCCACGCACCGTCACGATGAATCCAACTTCGACCATGACTGCCGGGGTCAGCGGCAATGCTGTTTACATTGATGGTGTTGACGTCACCAGCCCCGCAAGCACCATGGCGATCCGGTCAGGAAACCTGTTTGGGCTGGCAAAACTTCGCGATGATGTTGCCGTTGTCTATCAGGGACAGATGGACGAAGTGGCGCGTGGCTTGATTGAGGCCTTCGCGGAAACCGATCAAAGCGCATTGCCGGTGTTGCCTGCTGCAACGGGCATTTTCAGCTACTCGGGCTCACCGGCAGTGCCGGCAGGGGCGACAACCGTTGCGGGGCTCGCTGGCGATATCCGATTGAATGCCAGCGTTGATTCCGCGCAAGGCGGCCTTCCATCCCGGCTGCGCGATGGCGGCATAAACGGGGCCTCCTACGTGTACACCAGTTCAGCGGCGGCGGGCTTCTCCGGCCGCCTCGCTGCCCTGATTGACGGTCTTGGTGCGACCCGGGCTTTTGATTCCAGTACGCAGCTTACCGGACAATACAGCGTCATGTCGCTTGGAACGGCTTCCTCCGGCTGGCTTGAGGCCGCGCGCCTGCAGGCTTCATCGGCCTCCGATTTGCAGTCAACAATGAAATCAAGGTCAGCGGACGCCCTGCAACGGGTCAACGGCGTCAATATTGATGACGAGATGACCGTCATGCTTGAAC
>JACMJT010000315.1 GCA_014380505.1 Hyphomicrobiales bacterium
ATCGGTCGCTATACAAGATGCACCAATTGGCGCTGCACGGGTATGCAAAAGTAGCTCTCGACACGCTTGCCCGCCTGATCAGCCGCCGCACCGAACCGCATGTAAAGCTGCACTAGTGTCCTGTCCCGCAAATAAACTCCATATGAAGTTATTTGCGGGACAGGACACTAAAAGATTTGGGAAAATCATTGGGCGAATCAGTGTAAATACCCATCACTTGTGTACCACGGCTTTTCATTATGAGTTTCGCTCTCGACGTCCCTTGTGTCGTGAAGAAAACGACCGCGATCGGCGACCATGCGCGAAACGATTGTGGTGGAATGAAACGCGAGGTATGCACGGTACTCGAGCTCAAAACGCAGGGTCCTACGAAGTCAGTTTACGATACAGGGGCTGCTCTGCCAGAGCCGGAACCGGACGCGGTGCTCTTATTGCGCAGCAATACCACTGCGGACGTTGCCGACATCGTGGAGGTTAAGGGGTTAAGACTCAAGATTACCAAGCTTGAGCCCATACGGGATGTAGTAGGCAAGCTCGATCATTTCCAGGTCGAGGCGATGAAGTGTGAGTGAAACCGAAAGGAGACTGAAATGGATGACGTTGTAATCGTCGCCGCGACACGCACCGCGGTAGGCAAGTTCGGCGGCTCGCTGGCAAAGATCTCCGCCGCTGATTTGGGCGCGCACGTGATCAAGGGACTGATCGCCAAGACCGGAATCAAGCCCGATCAGGTGAGCGAAGTCATCATGGGCCAGGTCCTCACCGCCGGCAATGGTCAAAATCCGGCGCGCCAGGCGTCGATCAAGGCGGGACTGCACAACATGGTGCCCGCCATGACGATCGGCAAAGTCTGTGGCTCGGGCCTGAAGGCCACGCATCTTGGGGCGCAGGCGATCAAGTGCGGCGATGCCGAGATCGTGATCGCCGGTGGCCAGGAAAACATGAGCGCTTCGGCGCACGTGCTGCCGAATTCGCGCGACGGCTTCCGGATGGGCGATGCGAAGCTTGTCGATACGATGATCGTCGATGGCCTGTGGGACGCTTTCAATCAGTTTCACATGGGCACGACCGCTGAGAATGTCGCCAAGAAGTACGCAGTTTCGCGGAAGGAGCAGGACGAGTTTGCCGCTGCCTCGCAGAACAAAGCCGAGGCGGCGCAGAAGGCCGGCAAGTTCAAAGACGAGATCCTGGCGCTGGAGATTCACGCCAAGAAAGGCGCCATCGTCTTCGACACCGATGAATTCATCAAACCCGGCGTGACGGCTGAAGCGCTCGCTGGATTACGGCCCGCGTTCTCCAAGGAGGGCAGCGTTACCGCCGGCAATGCCTCGGGCCTTAACGACGGCGCCGCGGCGGTGGTGATGATGTCAGCCAAAAAAGCCGCCGAACTGGGATTGAAACCGCTGGTCAAGATACGCGCCTACTCGTCCGCTGGCGTTGACCCGAGCATCATGGGCATGGGTCCGGTGCCCGCCGCCCAACTGTGTCTCAAGACGGCCGGCTGGACGCATAAGGACGTGGACCTCAGGGAGATTAACGAGGCGTTTGCCGCGCAGGCGATCAGCGTCAACCGTGAAATGGGTTGGGACACCAGCAAGATCAATGTCAACGGCGGCGCCATCGCCATCGGCCATCCGATCGGCGCCTCGGGCGCTCGCATTC
>JACMJT010000316.1 GCA_014380505.1 Hyphomicrobiales bacterium
GGCGCGCGGACCAGGCCGGCCTGGCCTCGATCAGCAACCAGATGAAGGATCTGGCTGCGCGGGCCAAGTCGGGCAAGCTGAAGCCGGAGGAGGTTCAGGGCGGCGGCTTCAGCATCTCCAACATGGGCATGTTTGGCGTGCGCGACTTCGCCGCCATCATCAACCCGCCGCAGGCGGGCATCCTGGCGGTCAGCGCTGGCGAGCCAAGGCCTGTCGTGAAGGATGGCGCGCTCGCGATTGCCACGGTGATGACCTGCACGCTCAGCGTCGATCATCGCGTGGTCGATGGCGCGCTGGCGGCGGAATGGATTGCGGCGTTCAAGCGAATCGTCGAGGAGCCGCTTGGGCTGATGCTGTGACCGGCGAGGCGGCAACACCCCCACCCCAACCCTCCCCCGCAAGAGCAGGGGAGGGAGCAGCCGCCCTTCCCCTTCTCCCGCTTGCGGGGGAGGGTCGGGGTGGGGGCGCATCCGCAACCTCCTTCACCTTGCGCGAAGCAACCCCCGCCGACCTCCCCGACATCCTCCGCCTGGTCCGCGACCTGGCAGACTACGAAAAATTGTTGCACGAAGCCGTCGGCACCGAGGCGGATTTTCGTGAAGCCCTGTTCAGCGCCCACCCGCGCGTCTTCTGCACCCTGGCCGAACGCGAAGGCGCCATCGTCGGCCAGGCCATCTGGTTCTACAATTTTTCGACCTTCACGGGCCGCCCGGGCATCTACCTCGAAGACATTTTCGTCATGCCCGAACGTCGCGCCTCGGGGATTGGGTTAGCCTTTTTCCGCCATCTGGCGGCCCGCGCGGTGGCTGAGAACTGCACCCGCATGGAGTGGCAGGTGCTGGACTGGAACGAACCCGCGATCCGCTTCTACGACCGGATCGGCAGCGTGACGAAGGATGAATGGCGCGCGCGGCGTATTAGTGGTGCTGCGCTTCGCAATCTTGCTAGGAAGCAATGAGCGCTCTCGACAGCGCCGCTGGGCGCGCGATCCTCATGTATCTAGATATCGCGCCCATATTTTTTATAAATTATAATTTATTGCTGACCGCCTTAATATTCTTAACTTTCACCAGAATCACAAAATTTAACTTACCAGGAATTGGCGTTGAATTTGAGGTTGATAAAGGCCATACCATTGAGAGTTGGATGGTGATCATTCTGATATTTTTAGTTGGAGAAGTCTTACATATTGTTGGCGGTTTGTATATTATCATAAAAATGTCAGTTGCCTTAGTCGGTCTGGACCGAAACGAGCTTCAGAAAATATTGCACGCAATTACATCTAGCGGCCACTGGCTTTACAGAGGCTTCGAGGGCAACCGTTTCGAAATTGTTTCTCCAGGATATTCCGGTCCGCGGACGTATTACTCGTTCACTTGGCCCGCATATGCGAGTGCTGTTTGGTCTTTTGGTGTGCTTGTTCACTCAATCTTAGTGGGCGCATTGATTTATAAGTCAAGATTATATTTAGTATATCTCACTTTTAGCGGATACGCGACGATTTGGGTTCTTGGTTTTTGTGCCGTCTTGACATCAATGATTTCATATCAGGTGCTTTCGCTTCCAGAAAATATATTTAAAGCATTGTCGGTATCTTGGAGATGATTATGCCCGAAAGCTTCGACATCGCCGTGGTCGGCGGCGGCCCCGGCGGCTATGTCGGCGCCATTCGCGCCAGCCAACTCGGCATGAAGGTCGCGCTAGTGGAGCGTGAGAATCTGGGCGGCATCTGCCTCAACTGGGGCTGCATCCCGACGAAGGCACTGCTGCGCGCCAGCGAGATCAACCACCTGCTGCACACCCTCGATGCCTACGGCTTCGCCGCCGACAACATCCGCTTCGACTTCGCCAAGGTGGTGAAGCGCAGCCGCGCCGTCGCCGGGCAACTGTCCGGGGGCGTCAAGCATCTGATGAAGAAGAACAAAGTTACGGTCTTCGACGGCCACGCGAAGCTCGCCGGCCCCGGCAAGCTCACCGTGACCAAGGACGGCAAGCCGGTCGCCGAGCTCGAAGCCAAGCACATCCTGTTGGCCACCGGCGCCCGCGCCCGCGTGCTGCCGGGCATGGAGCCGGATGGCAGGCTGATCTGGTCCTACCGCGAAGCCATGACGCCCACGGCGCTGCCGAAAAAGCTGATCGTCATGGGCAGCGGCGCCATCGGCGCCGAATTCGCCAGCTTCTACCTTAACATGGGCGCCGAGGTGATGCTGATCGAGGTGATGGATCGCATCCTGCCGGTGGAGGACGCGGAGATTTCCGCCTTCGTGCACAAGGCTTTCGTCAAGCAGGGCATGAAGATCCTGACCAACGCCCGCGTCCAGGGCCTGCGCAGAGCCGCGGACAGCGTCACGGCCATCATCGAAACGGATGGCAAAGTGCAGGAGATCACCGCGGACCGCCTGATCTCCGCCGTCGGCATCGTCGGCAATGTCGAAGACCTCGGCCTGGAGGGCACGAAGGTGCAGGTGGAGCGCACGCATGTCGTGACCGACGCCATGGGCCAAACCGGGGAGCCCGGAATCTACGCCATCGGCGACCTCACCGGCGCCCCCTGGCTGGCGCATAAGGCGAGCCATGAGGCCGTGATCTGCGTCGAAGCCATCGCCGGCCTGCACCCGCATGCCATGGACGTGCTGAACATCCCCGGCTGCACCTATTGCAGGCCACAAGTTGCGTCCGTTGGTA
>JACMJT010000317.1 GCA_014380505.1 Hyphomicrobiales bacterium
CCATGATGAAATACTCGCCGCCGTGACGTCCTATATCGGCCAGTTGCCGCGCCTGTACAATTTAACCCTGTGGTGGTCGCCGCCCAACCAGACAACCCAGGGAAGCCAGCTCTATCATTACGACCACCGGGACAATCGCCAGGCGAAAGTCTTCATCAACCTGAATAATGTGACGAAAGACTCAGGCCCCCTGCACTTCCTGTCGGCCGCCGACTGCCTGAAGGTGGATGCAAAGGTCGGTTATTCGCAAGGCCGCTATACGGACGAGGACGTCTATAGTGCCGTTCCTCAAAGCAATGTGATCGCCACGGTGGGAAAGCCGGGCTCCGCCTTCATCGTCGATACCGCGCGCTGCCTTCATTACGGAAGCCGCGGCAACACGCTCGACCGGTTCGTACTGATGGCCAGCTTTGCCCGCGTCAACAGTGTGAAGCCGGGACCGGGTTGAAAAGTTCTGGATCCGGTGCGGGCGAAGCTTGCCAAGGAGTTCTACCATTCCGATCCGGTGAAGGCATTCGTACTCGACACTCCGATCTAAACAGGCTTCGTCCACCGAATGGCAAAGAAGCACCGGTCGAGCGGGCCGCTACCTCAATGGCTTGATCGCGGCGTCTTGGTCTATGGCCCCCGCAAGGCGGGCACGACACTGTTCCAGAACCTGCTTGACGGTAGCGGCCAGCTTCTGGCCTATCCGGCGGAATTGAAGCTCAAGTATTTTGCGCGCCATCCCGGCAAGGCCGGCGACATCGCTGCCTACCACTCGAAATCTCGGATCGCTTCGGTAAAATCCTCGCGTTTCAACGTCGCGGAATACGAAAAGCTGTGGGCGGAGGCTCTCGACCTCCGCCAGCTCTCGTCATTCGGCGCGCTTGTTCGCTTTGACGCCTGGGCTGTGCAACAAAGCATAAGTAAGTCTTCGGCCGAGCCGGAGCTTTGGTGCGCAAAAGAAGTCGGTGGACCGGCGGACAGCATCCTCGCGGACTGGCGGCGCATGTTTCCCAAGGGCAAGGCGCTGTTTATCGTGCGCGAGCCGCTGATGATTACGCGCGCCGTCATTAATGACCGACGGCGCAAGAAAATCCGGCTATCCTTCCGGCAGATCGTTCGCGAAACCATCGACCCCATGCGCGTGGTGGCCGCGCAATCGAAATACCTGAACGATCCCTATGTCCATATCCTGACCTACGAGAATTTGGTTGAGGACACGGCGGGGACCATGAGGAAGGCCGCCGCGTTCCTGGGCATTCCCTATTCTCCGGTTTTCACAACGCCAACGATCTTCGGCGAACCGCAGATCGTGCGGACATCCTCGCGCAAGACAACGGAAGTGTTTGCGCCCGCACAATCCTGGACCGACGGCCTCACCGCCCGCGAACGGTGGATCGTGGCCTGGACCAGCCGAGTTGCTCGGCATCTGCCAGCTTACAGCGTCACCTATCATGACCTGCGCGCGAGGATTGAGCGCGCCGGAACGGAACGTGATAGACTTACGTCAGGGACCATAGCGAGATAGGAGGTTCTCGATGCCAGCGCATCCCGATGTCACCGGCTTCTTCGATGAACCCACCAACACAGTAAGCTATGTCGTCAGCGATCCGGCGACGAAGGCGAGCGCCATAGTCGACTCGGTACTCGACTACGACAGCGCCTCAGGCCGCACCGCCACCCGATCCGCCGGCCAGATGATCTCCCATGTGAAGGACAAGGGCCTGACTCTCGAATGGGTCCTAGAAACCCACGTCCACGCCGATCATCTTTCAGCGGCGCCCTACATCCAGGAAAAGTTGGGCGGCAAGCTGGCGATTGGCGAGAATATCAGGATTGTCCAGGATACCTTCGGCAAGATATTCAACGCCGGCACGGAATTCCAGCGGGACGGGAGCCAGTTCGACCATTTATTCAAGGACGGCGATACGTTCATGCTGGGTTCAATCCCATGCTCCGTCATGCATACGCCGGGGCACACACCGGCTTGCATCACCTATATAATCGGCGATGCAGCTTTCATCGGCGATACGCTGTTCATGCCCGATTTCGGCACGGCGCGCGCCGATTTCCCTGGCGGCGACGCGCGCCAGCTCTACCGCTCCATTCGCCGCGTGCTGTCGCTCCCGCCCGCGACGCGGCTGTTCCTGTGCCATGACTACAAGGCGCCGGGCCGCGATCAATTCGCCTGGGAAACCACCATCGCCGCCGAGCGCGCCGCCAACGTCCATGTGAAAGACGGGATTGGCGAAGAA
>JACMJT010000318.1 GCA_014380505.1 Hyphomicrobiales bacterium
AACTGCGAAAGTCTCGGGCGCTCGTCGGCCAGCGGCACGGCGATGCCGATGCCTTCGGTAACGTTATGGATGGTGAAGCCGATCACCAAATAGGTGGCGAGCGCCGCCGACCCCGTGGCAAGTGCGGCGCCCACGGCCAGTCCCTCGCCCAGATTGTGGAGACCGATGCCCAAGGCGATGAACGTCGCCAGCCGCAAGCCTTCCGGCGCGCCCTTGGCTCGCCCCAGCGCCAGCAGCACCAGCGTGGTGACCGCCAGCATGACCCAGAACAGAGCGGTCCCCCGCAAGCGCCCGATGGTCTCCGCTGCCGCTTCAAGACCTTCGCCAATCGTATCGATCAGCAGGAAAACGAGAAGGCCGATGGTGAGCGCCAGCAGGAAATTCATGGTGGAACGCGACAGCGAGCGCATGGCGGGCCACGCCAGCAAGCCCGTCGCTACCGGAACGGCGCCAAGCAGCAGACCCACCATCGCCAGCACTTCAAGCGATGTGCCCGACAATACCGGCGTTGCCGTGGCCACTTCGATCGAATGCTCGATAATGGCGCCCGTCGATGTAACCAGGGCGATGTGATGGGCCTCGCCCTCGATCCAGGAATAGGGAATGTCGATGCGCGTGAGGCCAAGGCGCGCGCGTGCCGATGCGGGCGTTGCGGTAAACAGGCGATAGGCGGTGTCGACCTGCACCTGGGCGATGATAACGGGTTGAGAACCATCGATGCGCACATCGAGCGAAATCAGGCCGGGCGTCAGATGAACCCGCTCGATCGCCCCCTCCTCCACCGGCGGCGCTTGCTGCGAAAATTGGTCGAGCGGCCGCCATATCAGCAGCAGCGCCACGATCAGCACCAGAACCGCGGCGGGCAGCGCCAGCCAGAACCAGTTGGAACGCATCACACCACCTCGAAGTGGCTCATCCAGCCAAGTTCGGCGAACTCCGACTGGTGGGCGTGAAACATGTAGATGCCGGGCTCATGCTCGGCGAAGGTCATTTCGATGATGCCGCGCTGGGCCTGGCACATCATCACTGTGTCGATGGTGCGATGCGTGGGCGTAAGCGTCGTGCCGTGATCGTAGAATTCGAAAAAGTTCGCATGAATATGAAACGAGTTGATCGGATCGAACTCGGTCAGATTGACGAGATAGATGCGGAGCGGCCTCGCCCGCTCGATGCGGATCGGCTTGTCGAAATAGGCAAAGGGAATGGAGTTGACGGCGTAGAACTCGTTCTCGTCGTCGAAATTGGTGTCGAAGCCATTCATCACCATGACCATTTCCTGCCACGGCGCATTCTCCGGCGAACCTAGCAGGCGCGATGCCGCCACGGCGGAGGCCTCCGGGTGACGCGCCGGATCGGGATCGACGATGAAGGTTCCGTAGAGCCCCTTGTGGATGTGGCGCTTCAGCGGAATGGCGTGGCAATGGTAGAGATGGCAGCCGAACGGCTTGGCATCGAACTCATAGACAAATTCTGCACCGGGATCGACCATGCCCGCACCCGGCACGCCGTCCATGCGCGCTGAATGAATGCCATGGAAATGCATTGAATGGGGGTGCGTGCTGCCGTTGATGAACCTGATGCGCAACCGGTCGCCTTCGGTGCAGCGGAGCGTCGGCCCGGGGATGCGGCCATTATAGGACCAGCCGGGAAATTTTATGCCGGGAGCAACTTCGAACTCGTGATCGACGGCGGTGATGGTCCATTCGCGCAAGGTGCGCCCGTCGCTTGTGGTTGTAACTGTGCCGGGATCGAAATCCCACAGCAGCTTGTGCGGATCGAAACCGTTCGCCACATGATCGACTTCGCCGACGAGCCGGTTGCCGAACTGGTCGTGTCCCCCGTGGCCCGCATGGGTTTGCGCCAGGGCGGTGCCCCCTGCCAAAGGCACCAGCGCGCCCGCGACGGCCGCCCGGCGCAAAAAACCGCGCCGGTTGAATTCGGACAAGGGTGGAGGGCCGGTCATATTCCCAAATTTAGCATTGGCTAAACTATAGTCAATAGGCTAATCTTTTTTACGAAAGGGAACCGGGTCCATGGCTTTCGCGCAAAAGAAACCCCCGTCGGCAAAATTGCGGTCGGCCGCCTTCAAGCGCGTCCGCGCCGATCACCAGGTGGAATTGGCCGGCGACTACGTGGAACTGATCGCCGACCTGATCGACGAGCGCGGCGAAGCCCGCGGCACCGACATCGCCATGCGCCTCGGCGTCGCCAACGCCACGGTTGTTAAAACCTTGAAAAGATTACAGGATCAAGGATTGGTCAGCCAGGAGCCCTACCGCGCCATCTTCCTCACCGAGGACGGTATGAAATTGGCCGACGATGGCCGCCGCAAGCACCGGATCGTCGAGGACTTTCTTCTAGCTTTAGGGGTGAACGCCGATACCGCCCGTATCGACTCGGAAGGCATTGAACATCACGTAAGCCACGAAACGCTGCGCGCCATGGCAAGATTTTTGGCGAGGGGCGGAAGGTAACAATTCTCTGCGGGGAACAAGGGGAACAAACTCTGTCATTGCCGGGCTTGTCCCGGCAACCTATTTCTCAAGCGACTTAACCAGCGCAGATGTTGAACCATGGGGCGCCGGAATAAATCCGGCGATGATAGCCTTCTGCAGTCGAGTTCTAATTCCGCCGCATCACGGCCACGAAAAATCCATCGGTTCCGTGCCGCGCCGGTGTCAGCAGCAGCGTATCGCTAGAGCCATCCGCCGAGGCGGGAATGTCTCCGCCGACGCTCATGCGCCATTGCTCCGTATACGGAGTTATCTGAAATTCTTTGTGCCGGCCAAGGAACACTGAAATCTGCGCGCCATTTTCCTCTGGCAAGACCGAGCACGTAATATAGACAAGCCGTCCCCCCGGCTTCACCAGTTTAGCACCTTGCTCCAGTACATCGCGCTGGTCCGCAATCCGCTGCTGCAATTGTTTCTGGGTCAGCCGCCACTTGGCGTCGGGCTTTCGCCGCCACGCCCCCGAGCCGGAAC
>JACMJT010000319.1 GCA_014380505.1 Hyphomicrobiales bacterium
AACCGTTGCCGCAGGTGTTTCCAAGGCCCATGCGGACCATGTGACGATCTCGGGCTATGAGGGCGGCACGGGCGCTTCGCCGCTCACCTCCATCAAGCATGCGGGTTCGCCTTGGGAAATCGGCCTTGCCGAAACCCAGCAAACGCTCGTCGCCAACGATCTCCGTGGCCGCATTGCGGTGCAGGCCGATGGCGGCATCCGCACGGGGCGCGATGTGCTGATTGCGGCTTTGCTCGGGGCCGATGAAATTGGCTTTGCCACGGCGCCACTGATTGCTGCGGGCTGCATCATGATGCGCAAGTGCCATCTCAACACCTGTCCGGTTGGCGTTGCAACGCAGGATCCGGAATTGCGCAAGCGCTTCAAGGGCCAGCCGGAACACGTCATCAACTACTTCTTCTTTGTGGCCGAAGAGCTGCGTGAACTCATGGCTTCCATGGGCATCAAGACGTTCAGCGAATTGATCGGGGCCACCGAATGGCTCGACCAGCAGGAAGCAATCAGTCACTGGAAAGCCAAAGGCCTCGACTTCACCAGGGTTTTTGCCAAGCCCGATGTCACTGGCCCCGTCGCCACCAAAAAAACCGTGGGCCAGGATCACGGCATTGACCACGTTCTCGACCGCAAGCTCATCGCCGAAGCAAAGTCGGCGCTGGAGGGCGGCACACCCGTCGAGATCGTAACGAAGATCAGGAACGCCGACCGCACGGCGGGCGCCATGCTCTCCGGTGAAGTCGCCAGGCGCTACGGCCACGAGGGCCTGCCGGAGGACACCATCACCGTCAAGTTCACCGGCATCGCCGGCCAGAGCTTCGGCGCCTGGGCGGCCCACGGTGTGACGTTGGAACTCACCGGTGAAGCCAACGACTATGTCGGCAAGGGTCTCTCCGGCGGCAAGCTCATCATCAGGCCTCACGAAAAGATCGGCTTCTTGCCGGAAACCTCGATCATCATCGGCAACACCGTGCTTTACGGCGCCATCACCGGCGAGTGCTACTTCCGCGGCATGGCCGGCGAGCGCTTCGCTGTGCGAAACTCCGGCGCCGTCGCCGTTGTCGAAGGTGTGGGCGACCACGGCTGCGAATACATGACGGGCGGCTGTGTTCTCGTCATCGGCGAGACCGGCCGGAATTTCGCCGCCGGCATGTCGGGCGGCGTCGCCTATGTGTTGGATGAGGCAGGCGGCTTCGCCAGACGCTGCAATCTCGCCATGGTCGACATAGCCCCCATTCCGGCGGAAGACGCCACCATTGAGCGCCTGCACCACCACGGAGGCGATCTCGAAAGCCATGGCCTCGTCGATGTAACGGCCCACATGGACAAGCACGACGCCACGCGCATTTGGGAGTTGCTGTCGCGTCATTACAAGTATACGGGATCCTCACGTGCCAAGACGATCATCGACAATTGGGAAACCTTCCTGCCGAAGTTCGTGAAGGTCATGCCAGTCGAATACGCCCGCGCCCTTCACGAGCTTGAAAAAGCTCAAGCCACCAGCGACGGAATGACCATCGGCGTCAAGAGGAGCGCGTGATGGGCAAGGTTACAGGCTTCCTCGAGATCGAGCGGCAAGAACGAAAGTACAAGCCCGCCGCCGATCGTATCCGCCACTACAGCGAGTTCGTCATCCCCCTCTCTGAGGAAAGCACGAAAGCCCAGGCGGCGCGCTGCATGGACTGCGGTATTCCCTATTGCCACACCGGCTGTCCGGTCAACAACCAGATCCCCGATTGGAACGATCTGGTTTACCTCGGCAACTGGGAAGAGGCATCGCGCAATCTGCATTCGACCAACAATTTTCCGGAGTTCACCGGCCGCGTTTGCCCGGCTCCCTGTGAAGCCTCCTGCACGCTGAACATCGACGACAATCCCGTCACCATCAAGACCATCGAATGCGCCATCGTCGACAAGGCTTGGGAGAATGGCTGGCTCAAACCCGAGAGCAACAGCGAGAAAACCGGCAAGAAAGTCGCCATCGTCGGCTCCGGCCCCGCAGGCCTCGCCGCGGCCCAACAATTGGCCCGCGCCGGCCACGCCGTCCATGTGTTCGAGAAGCAGGCGAAGGCCGGCGGCCTGCTGCGC
>JACMJT010000320.1 GCA_014380505.1 Hyphomicrobiales bacterium
CGCCTTGGTCTATCCAACAATCTATTGGGCCGCTCGCGCTTAGCCGTGCCGCGGCGCCTGCTCGGCGCGGCGGCATCGCATTATCAGGAGCATTTCGCCGATGCCGATGGCCGCGTGCGCGCCACGCTCGAAGTTGCCTGGCTCACCGGCTGGTCACCCCATGAAAGCCAGCCGCAGCCGCTGAAGCCCGGCAGCGCCAAAATGCGCCTGGCCGACGCCCTGAAGGTTCCGGAGACCAGGGAGGACTGAGATTAACTCCTTATCTCCACCCTCTTCTCTCCATCACCGGCCTTGCCTGTTCTCGGGCTCGACCCGAGAAAGCCGGTGATCCAGACTGGATGGCAAGGTCAAGCCCTGTCATGGAGCGAAAGTAAGAGCTCAGGCCATCGCCTTCCGCAGATTGCCGTCGATAGCGTCGAGAAAGCCTTCCGTTGTCAACCAGCTTTGATCCGGCCCGATGAGCACGGCGAGGTCTTTCGTCATCTGCCCTTCCTCAACCGTCGCAACCACAACCTTTTCCAAAGTTTCCGAAAACTTCCGTAAGGCCGCATCTCCATCGAGCTTGGCGCGGTGCTTGAGGCCACCCGTCCACGCAAAGATGGAAGCAGCGGAGTTGGTGGAGGTCTGTTTACCCTCCTGGTGCAAGCGGTAATGGCGCGTCACCGTACCGTGGGCGGCTTCGGCCTCCACGGTTTTGCCGTCGGGCGTCATCAGCACGGATGTCATGAGGCCGAGAGAACCGTAGCCTTGCGCCACAAGATCGGACTGCACATCGCCGTCATAGTTCTTGCAGGCCCAGACATAGCCGCCGGTCCACTTCATGGCCGAGGCCACCATGTCGTCGATCAGCCGATGCTCATAGGTAATCTTACGTTTCTCAAATTCGGGTCTGAACTCAGCCTCGTAAATCGTTTGGAAAATGTCCTTGAAGCGGCCGTCATAGGCCTTGAGAATAGTGTTTTTGGTAGAAAGATAAACGGGATAGTTGCGGGAAAGCCCATAATTGAGGGAGGCTCTGGCGAATTCCGCAATCGAGTCATCGAGATTATACATGGCCAGGGCGACGCCGCTACTCGGAGCTTTGAACACTTCTTTCTCGATTACCTTGCCATCCTCTCCCACGAATTTAATGGAAAGGGTGCCAGCCGTGGGAAAAGCGAAATCGGTGGCGCGGTACTGGTCGCCGAAAGCGTGGCGGCCGATGATGATGGGTTTGGTCCAACCAGGCACGAGACGGGGTACGTTTTGGCAAATGATCGGTTCACGGAAGATCACGCCGCCCAGGATATTGCGGATCGTGCCGTTGGGGCTTTTCCACATCTGCTTAAGGTTGAATTCCTTCACGCGGGCCTCGTCCGGTGTGATTGTCGCGCATTTCACGCCAACCCCGTGTTTTTTGATGGCATTGGCGGCATCAATCGTCACCTGGTCGCCGGTGCGGTCGCGGTTCTCCACCGAGAGATCGTAGTAGTCGAGCTCCACGTCGAGATAGGGATGGATCAGCTTCTTCTTTATGAGGGCCCAGATGATGCGGGTCATCTCGTCTCCGTCGAGTTCAACAACGGGGTTCTGGACCTTGATCTTCGCCATTTTTGAAATGCCTCGTGAAATGTTCACGCGCCTATAGCAGCCACCTTGCACGGGAGCAATTCGGACGTCAGAGTGCGGACCATGACTCCCTTGCGCGTCGTCCTCACCGCCCTTTTGCCGTTCGCGTCGGGCTATTTCATGAGCTATTTGCTGAGGGCCGTGAACGCTGTGGTGGCGCCCGATCTGGTGCGCGATGCCGGCCTCTCCCCCGCCGAGCTTGGCCTTCTGACCGCGGCCTATCTTGGCGCCTTCGCGCTCTTCCAATTGCCCCTGGGCGTGCTGCTTGACCGCTATGGGCCCCGCAAGGTTCAGACGGGTCTTCTTTGTATCGCGGCCATGGGCTGTATCGCTTTCGCAATAGCGCCGGGCTTTGCAGGCCTCTTCGCGGCACGCGCCCTCATTGGCCTTGGTTTCTCGGCGGGGTTGATGGCGAGTTATAAATCCTCCGCCACGTGGGTCCCCATCGAACGCCGCTCGCTTGCCAATGCGGCGATCATGGCGTTTGGCGCGCTGGGGGTGATCGTCGCCACCGAGCCCACGGAATTTCTGGTGACGCTTGTCGGCTGGCGTCAAACCTTCGTGGTGTTCGCCGGGCTTATCCTCTGTGCCGCTGTCCTGATCTTCGCTGTCGCGCCGCGCGCCGACACGGCGGAATGCGTCGCACCGCTTCGCCGTCAGTTCGCCGACATGCTGGCAATTCTGCGCCTGCCGCTATTCGGCCGCGTGGCACCGCTTCTCGGCCTCACCGCTGGGGTGCAGATCGGCATCCAAACCCTGTGGGCGGGTCCGTGGTTTCGCGATGTCATGGGACTAGCACGCGATGAAGTCGCCCGGCATCTGCTGTGGATGGCGCTCGCCTTCATGGTTGGCATTCTATCGGTCGGCGTTATCGCCGACCGGCTGGGACGGCGGGGTATTGGCCCCATGCCGGTCATGCTGGGATTCAACATCGTTTACTTTATTGCGCAGGCCTTGATCGTTTTCCGGGTCGAAACCCTGTTGATGCCGGCGTGGCTGGCAGTTGCGGCGTTCGGTCAAGTCGCCATTCTGGCCTTCCCGTGGTTTGCCGCAAGAGTTGGCCAGGAACTGGCGGGCCGCTCCAATGCCACCATCAACTTCACAATGTTTATCGCAGCCTTTGGTGCGCAATATATCGTGGGGCTCATCATCGGCTGGTTTCCATCAACGCCCACGGGCTATGATCCGCGCGGCTATAGCTGGGCCATCGGCCTCTTCCTGGTGCTGCAGCTCATGGCGTTCGTGTGGTATCTGACTGGCGTTGAGCGCAAGGAAATGCAGAATGCCCAATCCCGTTATCGCTGACGTTACCCGCGGCGGCATCGTCGAAAGCCGGCACACCGGAGCGTGGGTGGCTGTCGATAGCGAAGGCCGTGTGGCGGCATCCGCGGGCGATATCGAGCATGCGGTGTTTCCACGTTCCGCCATCAAGGCCTTTCAATGCCTGCCGGTGATCGAGAGTGGTGCGGCGGACCGCTTCGGCTTTGCCGATGAAGAAATAGCACTTGCGTGTGCCTCGCACGGTGGCGAGCCCGAACACGTGAGAGTCGCGCGATCGATGTTGCAGAAGGCTGGCAATGCCGAAGGTCTTTACGAATGCGGCGCCCATTGGCCGATGGAGGCCCACGCCCAACACACCGCGGTGCGCGAGAGTGTCGAACCTCTTCAGGTGCACAACAACTGCTCGGGCAAACACGCGGGCATGCTGGCGTTAGCCAGGCACCTTGGCGTGGATCCCAGGGGTTACGTGGAACGCAATCATCCGGTGCAGCGCGCCGTCGGCCGCGCCATTGGCGGCATTTGCGATTGCGATATCGAATGTGCCGCATGGGGCATTGACGGTTGCTCGGTTCCCACCTGGGCCATCCCTCTGCGCAACATGGCGCTAGGCTTTGCCAGACTGGCAGCGCCCGATCATGCGGCGGGTCAGCGCATTATCAAGGCAGCGCGCGCCCATCCCTTCATGGTCGCGGGAACCGACCGGTTCGATACATCACTGATGCGGGCGCTGCCGCGGGTGTTCGTCAAAACCGGGGCCGAGGGCGTCTATTGCGGTTGCGTCCCCCATGCGGGTCTCGGCATTGCACTCAAATGCGATGATGGTGCTGGCCGCGCCGCCGAGGTTGCGGTCGCTTCGCTGCTGGCAAAGCTCGATGTCTGGACGGCTGAAGAGAAACAGATACTCATCCGCTTCAGCCGCCATGAGCTGTCGAATTGGCGCAAAATCGGCGTTGGCGAGGTGCGTGCGGTCAGAAGCGATCAATCACGGTGATGCCGGTGCCCGTATAACCATC
>JACMJT010000321.1 GCA_014380505.1 Hyphomicrobiales bacterium
GCGACGCCGGACCCGATCGCGTCGACCACGCCCGCCACCTCGTGGCCGGGGGCGCGCGGGTAGGTGATGCCCGGCCAGGCGCCTTCCCTGGTCCGCGAGTCGCTGTGGCAGATGCCGCAGGCCTCGACCTTGATGCGCACCTGACGGGGTCCTGGCTCCGGCGTCGGCCGTTCGACGAGCTCGAGCGGGGCATTTGGCTTCGCGACTTGAACGACGCGCATGGAAGTCTCCTCTGGAATAGGTTCCGCTCAACCGAAGATGCGGGCCTCGGCGAGGCCGTTGAAGATCGATTGCACCGCGAGTGCGGCAAGCAGCACGCCGAATACCCGCACGATCACCTTCCGCGCCGTCACCCCGATCAGCTGATGGATCTCCTGGGCGAGTAGAAAAAGAACGAGGGTCACCGCCATCACCGCGAGGATCGCCGCGATGACGGCGCCAAGCAGACTGAGATCGCCTTTTGTGCCGGCGGCGAGCACGATGGCGGATGTCATGGCCCCTGGGCCTGCGAGCAAGGGTGTGGCGAAGGGAAACACCGCGATCTCGGCGTGGGCTTCCGCCTTGTTCTCCGCCTCCTCGCTCTCTTTGACCGTAAGCGCGGCCGGTTCGGGGTGCTTCGCAAGCGTCATGTCCAGGGCGATGGCGAACAAAATGATGCCGCCCGCGGTCTGAAGCGCGGCCAGCGAGACGCCGAGCTGCCTCAGCACCGGGCCTCCGAACAGGGCGAACAGGAGGATGATCACGGTGGCGATGAAGACCGCCTTGACCGCAATGGCCCGGCGCTCGGCCGGCGTCATATTGGGGGTCATGGAAGCGAGCAGCACGGCCGTATCGATCGGGCCGATGACGGCAAAGAAGGTGGTGAACGCGGTGAGGGCGGTTTCGAGCATGGGACGAAGGGCGGTTTGAGGGCGCGTTCGCTTCTATCATTTTTCGCGGTTAAGCACGACGCGGGCGCCAGGACCAAGGCGGTTGCTGAAAACGCAAGCATCGGATTAAGATGCCTGAAAATATAACAGAGGAAGCGCGCCAGGCTGGCGCCGCGAGCCATGGTAGTGGGCCAGTTTGAATGAGGCAGAGTCATCACAGGCTCTTGTTTTGCATCACAGACGGCATTGCTACTAAACTTGATGACGTTCAAGGGAAGGGGAATCCATGCACCGTTCTGCTCGCGGCACTAGCGGCGCCTTTGCGATGGCAGCCGTCTTTTTGCTGTCGCTTGCTTCCGGTGTGGCCCCAATGTTCGCAGGCGAGCCAAGCATGGGAACCAAGCCCAATGCCAGTGAAGTCGGGATATGGAAGGCATACGCGCCTCGCGGCATAAAGGGCGAGCTAAACAACTATGATCCAATCGGGCTCATTGCCGGCGCCTTGATCCATGCCGACTGCTCGCTTAATTGGCGCGACCCCGACAACGGCAAGCTCTACTGTTTCTCTAGCGCAGCATCACTTCTTTCTTTTCAGGACTGGCCCAAAGCGAGTAGCCGCAAGGCCAGCGATGCCCTTGAAAGGATGAAAAAAGAGAATCCTCAGTATTGAACCGGATGGCCTGCTGCGGCCTCTCTGTGGCCAGCACAAAATGGTCTGCTTCTGATGCTGTGGACGGCTCCTCCACATGCGTGCAAACATGATAGGGTCAATTGCCGATGAGGTGATATCTGACCTCTGGTGTTGGCTCAA
>JACMJT010000322.1 GCA_014380505.1 Hyphomicrobiales bacterium
AGCATTTGTCGGTGGCGCTTAAATCGTCCCGCGGCAATCTGAGACTCGCGGCGTCCAAGCACAATGGCGGTCTCGGCCGCAAGAGCTTGGTGCCGAAATACGTGGCCCAGATATTCTGATCTAGCGAAGGGCCGCAGCCGAGGATCATCGCCTGCGGCCCTTCGCATCCACCCACTTTGCGCGGTTCAGTTCCATGTGCATCACCGTCACCTCGCCGCCGATAGCTTTCGAGAACATCCGCTTTTCCGTCCTGGGTTGAAACTCCAATCCCTCCAAGATGCGCTTTGAGGCCTCGTTGCCGATACGATAGCTGGCAACGAGACATTCGTGCCCGGCCGCCTCGAAGGCATGATCGGTCATTGCACGCGCAGCTTCACTCCCGAAACCCCGGCCCCACTCCATTTCCGCCAGCCAGTAACCAAGTTCCACGCTTTCGCCCATCTCATAGCTAATGCCGCCGCAGAGGCGGTCGGCGCCGTCTTTGCGCGTGATCGACAGGCGTAGCGTGCCGGGCAAGCTTCCCTGTGACGGCCAGAAAATCTTCGGCATCAGCCCGGCTGTAAGGAAAGGGAATGCGCGCGGTGTTTTGCGAGACGTTGAAATTGTTCAGCGCCGCGGTCAGCACATCGAGATCGTCGGCGCGCAATGGGCGAAGGACCAGGCGTTCGGTTGTAATCGTAATGGTCACGGAACTGCTCAAAAAGAAAACGGAGAGGCGATTTTCCCTCTCCGCTTTGAAACTTGCATTTACCGGCTTGGGGTCCAGCGGTTATGCTGGAAGTCCGCCATTACTCCGCAGCGGCTGGCGGAATGACCGACACGGTCTGCCGGTCGCCCTTGGTGGCGCGGAAGGTTACCGTTCCGGCGACGGTTGCGAAGATCGTGTGATCGCGGCCAAGGCCCACGCCCGTTCCCGGATGCACAACGGTGCCGCGCTGGCGCACGATGATGTTGCCGGGAATGACGCTCTCGCCACCGAAATGCTTGACGCCAAGGCGGCGGCCCGCCGTATCGCGTCCGTTGCGGGTTGAACCGCCTGCTTTTTTATGAGCCATGGGGTGTTATTCCTTATCCTTGCCGGTGGTCTTGGGCGTCTTTGGCTTGGCAACTTTTTTCGGCTTTGCCTCGGCCTTGGCTTCCACTGGCGTTTCCTTGACGGGTGTTTCTTCCGGCTTGGCTTCGGCCTTGGGCTTTGCCGCGGCTTTCTTGGCCGGCTTGGCGCCGCCCAGCAGGATTTCCCGGATCGTCACCGATGTGAGATCTTGGCGGTGGCCATTTCTGCGCCGGTAATGCTTGCGGCGGCGTTTCTTGAAGATGATGATGTGGGGCCCGCGGTCGTGGGAGGCGATCTCGCCCACCACGGTTGCTCCGGCCACGAAAGGAGCACCAATATCGATGGAGCCGCCATTGGCGACCATCAGAACGTCGGTGAACTGCACCTGATCGCCAGCCTGGCCTTCAAGCTTCTCGATCTGGATTTTCTGGTCGGCCGCAACGCGATATTGCTTGCCGCCAGTCTTGATGACTGCGTACATGAGTCTTCGCCTTTTCTTATCCCGCGCCCTTTGGCGCCGCTGAAAACTCGGTGGGTTCAGCGGACTTTATTTGCCTGATTTAACAAGCGTTTCTCGAGTTGCCGGAGGCAGCGCATGACCGCGCAGGGGGGAACCCCGGCGCGACGGCGGGGTTTTAGGGGCAAGAACCCAAGGTGTCAACGGCAACGGGTTACCGATTAGTTCCTGGTTCGGTCTTGACCCCTTAAGACTACTGCGAGACACTGCTACACAATTCCTTTTCGGGTCAGGGTGTTCTCTCGTGGCTTTCGGTGGAATGTTGAAGGGGGTCGCGATAGGTCTGCTTCTGGCCGGTCTGGCCGTGACCTCCTCGGCCGCCACTAAGCCGCGGAAAAAGGTAACACCTTCCTTAGACCCGCCCATGACCGTCGTTGTGGTGCGGAGCAGTATTCCCTGTGAACCGGATTGCCCACAATGGATTGCGGCGGAGGGGCGCATCACCGCGCAAACCCCCGCTGTTTTCAAGAAAGCATTGAAGCTGGCCGGCAAAAAGCGGCTTCCTGTCATCGTCAATTCGCCCGGCGGCGATGTCGACGCGGCTCTCGCCATTGGCACCATGATCCGCGCCCGGAAACTGGATGTGGCCGTCGGCTGGACTGCCTTTACGGGCTGCGCCCCCGGGCAAAAGGACTGCAAACCGGCCGTCTATCGCGGCACGGTCTTCACCTATGGCTCCTATTGCGCGTCCGCCTGCCCGTTTATTCTGGCGGGGGGCCAGCAGCGGCTGCTGGGAGAGGGAGCCTTGATCGGGGTGCATCAGATCAGCACCACCATGATTCAGGACCGCTCGCTCTATCGCGAGAGATACGTCATGGTGAAAGGCAAGAGGAAGGTGCTCAGCCGGACGCTGGTCAGCCGCAAGCCCTCCAGAAGCTACGTCACCACCAAACTCGGCAAATCCCATCGGCGGAAACTTGTAGCCTACCTGAAAACCATGGGAGTGGGCGTGGATTTGATCGGGCTTTTCAACAAGGCGCCGCCCTCGTCCATATACGTGCTGGAGCCCGGCGAAGCCGCCTCGACAAAGCTTGTAACTGCATTCAGCCCCGCTGCAAACCTGGTCGGCAACCACCTGTGTTCAATCCCAACGCCCGCCGATAACTGCGTGAAGCTTGAACCAGCGAAGCCCTAACGGGGCATCAATGCCCAGTAATCGAGTTCCAGAATAACGCCCGGCCGTTCGCCCGTTCCATCCTCCGCCGGATAGTCCGTACACGGCAGATCGCGCGTGGCCCGGGTCACGATGCGAAGCGCGCCAACGTCGCTGCGCCCCGGCAATTCCGCTTTCGCCACGATCTCCGACCAGGCAAACACCGTGGCCCCGGCAAACAACGGAGCCGCGTGCCGCCCGCCATTGATGGCCGCGACATGGAAGGCATTGCCGAGGCCGTTGAACGAGAGCGCCCGCGCCAGCGAGATCACATGCCCGCCATAGACGAGCCTGCGGCCGAAGCGGCCCTTGGCTTCGGAAAACTGGTTGAAATGCACCTTCGCCGTGTTCTGGTAGAGGCGCGTGGCCATCTGGTGTTCGGCCTCTTCGACCGTCATGCCGTCCACGTGATCGATCTTCTCGCCCACGGCATAATCGTCGAAGTGGTGCGGGGACCCGGCGAGATCGTCGTCCCAGCCGTTGAGATCGATGGGCGGGCAAGCCTTGCCCAGCGAAGCGGGATCAACCATCTCCGGCAAGTCGGGAACTATTGGCGTGGGCGCCGCCGCCTCGTTCTTCTTCCTCACCATGACCCAGCGCACGAAGGTGAGGACCGGTTCCTCGCGCTGGTTATAGCCGGTGGAGCGCACATAGACCGTGCCGGTTTTGCCGTTGGAATTTTCCTTGAGGCCGATCACTTCCGATACGGTGTTGAGCGTATCACCGGTGTAGACAGCCTTGAGGAAGCGGCAATCGGCGTAACCCAGATTGGCCACCGCGTTGAGCGAAATATCCGCCACCGTCTTGCCGAAAACGGTGTGGAACACCAGAAGATCGTCGATCGGCGCCTGCTGGTAGCCGATGGCGCGGGCAAAGCTCTTGGCGCTCTGCACCGCGAAGCGCGATCCGTAGAGTGCGATGTAAAGCGACATGTCCGCCCGCCATACGGTGCGCGGCGTGGCGTGGCGGATGACTTGCCCCACCCGGAAGTCCTCGAAGAAATTACCGGGATTGTTTTTGCTCATGATGCAATCGCCTCCGCGATGGAGACGACCCGCTCCGCCATGGCGAGGTGCAGCCGCTCCACCATCCTGCCCTCCACCGTTATGACGCCCTTGGCCGTATTCGCGGGCAACGCGAAGGCGCCGATCACCTTGCGCGCCCACGCCACCTCGTCCGGTGCGGGCGAGAACAGTTCATTGCAGACCGCGACCTGGGCTGGATGGATCAGCGTCTTGCCGTCCATGCCCAGCGTGCGGCCCTGTTCGCATTCAGCACGAAAGCCCGTCTCGTCCCGGAAGTCGTTGTAGACGCCGTCGATCACATCGAGACCATAGGCGCGCGCCGCCAGCAATGTCATGGAAAGCCACGGCAGGATGGCAAAGCGTCCACCCGCGGCCAAGGCGCGCGATTCCTTCTGGAGATCGTTGGTGCCGAGGACGAGGCAGGAGAGCCTCGCCACCTGATGCACGGAGGCTATCTCGCGCACATTGAAGATGGCCATGGGCGTTTCCATCATGGCCCACATGCGAGTGGTGTCGGCACCTCCCATCGCGCCATAAATCCGCGACGCGTTCACAATGTCGCCCGGCCGCGCCACCTTGGGAACCAGCACCGCATCGGGCGAGGCTTCCGCCGCCATCTTGAGATCGTCGACGCCCCAAGGCGTATCCAGGCCGTTGATGCGGATGATGAGTTCGCGCCGGCCATGGCCGCGAGACGCAACGGCGGCGGCAACCTTGGCGCGCGCTTCCGCCTTGGCATCGGGCGCTACCGAATCCTCGAGGTCGAGAATCAGCGCATCCGCGGCAATGGTTTTGGCCTTCTCCAGGGCGCGCTCATTGGCGCCCGGCATATAGAGCACGCTGCGGCGTGGGCGGATCGTCATTAAATTCCCTCTCAATGCCCAAACCTAGCTTGTGCAGTGCAACATGTGAAGGGCGCTTTTGGGCGAGGCCTTGTGACGGGTGGGAGGCTTGGGCATTGTAGGCAAACATGGCTTCGACGGTTCTCAGCATTTCCTCCCAGGTGGCCTATGGCAATGTCGGCAACTCGGTTGCAGTGCCCGCCATGCAGGCAAGAGGCCACGAGGTCCTGGCCGTTCCCACCGTAATCCTGTCCAATCATCCCGGTCACGGAAAGCCGGTATCGTTGCGCATGCCCGCTCCCGAGCTAGCAGCGATCCTCGGAGCGCTTGATGGCCTCGGCGCCTTGTCCAGCTGCGCTGCGGTGATGACCGGCTATTTCGCCGCCAACGACCAGATTTATGGCGTGGCACGGATAATCCAGCGAATGAAGCAACAAAATCCGCAGCTCTTCGTGCTCGTAGATCCGATAATCGGCGATGGCGATGCGCTCTATGTGCCTCTGCCGGTGGCGGAAGCAATCCGCGATACACTTCTGCCACTCGCCACCTGCATAACGCCCAATCGTTTTGAACTCGGGTGGCTGGCAGGCCGTGGCGTAACGAATGTGGAAGAAGCCCTTGCCGCTGCCCGGTCTCTCGGCATAGGCGAAGTCTTGGCGACATCCATCCCTGCTGGCGCAGATAGAATCGCGACGCTGGCGATCACCGGCAGCGATTGCTTTGAGTGCATGACGCCCCTGAAGCCCTCCATGCCCCACGGCACCGGCGATTTTCTGGCGGGTCTATATCTGGCGGAACGGCTGGAACATGGACCGGAAGAAGCCCTGCGCCGTTCCATGGCAATCCTCGAACGGGCCATCGAACGCAGCAAGGAATCCTCCATTCTTGAGATTGCCGCCGCCTTGCAGAGAGACCGTGAGCAATGAGCATCGACCGCGATAGCATTTCGAAAGCGGCCCAGCGGATTGCTCCCCATGTCCGGCGCACACCCGTCATGGATGTGCACCTCGAAGGCTTGAGCCAGCCCGTCACCCTCAAGCTTGAACTGTTGCAGCACTCGGGAAGCTTCAAGGCGCGGGGCGCCTTCAACAATTTGCTGGGACGGGACCCTGCCGGGCCCGGTGTCGCTGCCGCATCCGGCGGCAACCATGGTGCCGCCGTCGCCTATGCCGCTCGGGCGTTGGGCCACAAGGCCCTGATCTTCGTGCCCGAGATTGCCTCGCCCGCCAAGGTCGCGCGCATCGCCTCCTACGGTGCCGAGATCGTTCAGAAGGGCGTGAACTACTACGAAGCACTCGCCCTCTGCGAAGCTCACATCGCGGCAACAGGCGCCGTGAGTGTCCATGCTTACGACGCTGAGCCCACACTTGAGGGCCAGGGCACGCTGGGGCGCGAGCTCGAGGACCAGTCGCCCGATCTCGATACACTGCTCGTAGCCGTCGGCGGCGGCGGCCTCATCGGCGGCATAGCGGCCTGGTATCAATCGAGCGTGAAGATCGTGGGCGTCGAACCCGAAACATGCAACGCGCTCCATGCGGCACTCGCCGTGGGCAAACCCGTGGCCGTGACGCCATCCGGCGTCGCCACGGATTCGCTGGGGTCAAGTTTCGCCGGTGCGCTGATGCTCCCCATCGCCCAGGCCCATGTCGATCACGTGGCTCTC
>JACMJT010000323.1 GCA_014380505.1 Hyphomicrobiales bacterium
CCAGCAATCGGAATATTCGTAGCCGCGGGTGAACTCCTCCTTCAGGGGTCGCCCGGTTTCGTCGCTGCGCAAGTCAACGCTGCGCGTGGGCGGCAACAACTTGCGGCCTCCGAGGTGGTCATAGAAGAACAGGCCAAGCCGGATGAGCGGCCATGGCCGAAGTCCATGATGATGCGGCAGCACGAAGCGCAACGGCCAGATGATGTGGGGTGCCGACTTCAGCAAAACTTCGCGCTCGACCAACGCTTCGCGGACGAGTCGGAACTCATAGTGCTCGAGGTAACGAAGGCCGCCGTGGATGAGCTTGGTTGAAGCCGATGAGGTTCCGGAAGCCAGGTCCCCCTGCTCCGCCAAAAACACCTTCAGGCCACGGCCCGAAGCGTCACGCGCTATGCCGCAACCGTTGATGCCGCCTCCGATGATGAAAAGATCGTAGATCATGGGACGGGTTTGGCCTCACGCTCGGGCTCGGAAACTTCCCCCGCTATCTCAAGCTGGACGCCGCTATGCTTGCATAAATCCACGATCGCTTCCGGCGGGGGCTGGTCGGTGACGAAAATGTCGACCTGCGAAAGATGCCCGATCCGCACCGGCGCCGATCGCGTGAACTTCATAGCATCAGAAACCAGCATGACATTACGGGCATTGTTGAGGATCGCCTGTGCCGCACGTACCTCGCGGTAGTCGAAATCAAGCATGGCGCCGTCATCGTCGATAGCGGAGGCGCCGATAACTGCATGATCCACCTTGAATTGGGCGATGAAATCGACAGCCGCTTCCCCCACGATTCCGCCGTCCGTCTTGCGCAGCATACCGCCCGCCAGGATCACGTCGATCTTCAGGCACGGCATCAGGATCGTGGCAACATGGATATTGTTGGTAATGACCAAAAGCCCCTCATGATGGACCAGTGCGCGGGCCACTTCTTCCGTCGTCGTCCCGATATTGATGAACAGCGAACAGTTGTTGGGGATGAGGCCTGCAGCACGCTGGCCGATAACCACCTTCTCGCTGGCAGCCAACTGGCGCCGCGCCTCATAGGCGACGTTCTCGACTCCCGATGAAAGCATGGCACCGCCATGGGTGCGCGCCAGTAGGCGGCCGTCGCAGAGTTCATTGAGGTCTTTGCGAATGGTCTGCGGGGTAACATCGAAGCGCGACGCCAGATCGTCCACCAATACATTGCCCGCCTGACGTGCGAGCGACAGTATGTGCTGTTGGCGTGGACTCAAGGCCGGCATGAAAGGTCCAAACTTATCCCCTGATTACGAAAGCCATGTTTTCATTTTTTTTCATATTACGCAATATTGCGGCGCACATTTTTCGAAAACTTGCCTATTGACCTTCGTTTTTTTTCGCTTGATAGTTGAAACAGGCACCAAGAATTGGATGCCAACCGATTAGGGAGGACGATCGATGAAGATGAAGCTCCTGGCCACGGCAGCCGTCATGGCGCTCGCGGCGCTGACCACACCCAGCTTTGCCGACTTGGAAGCAGCCAAGAAATGGATCGACGCCGAATTCCAGCCTTCGACGCTGTCCAAGGAAGATCAGATCAAGCAGATGGAATGGTTCATCAAAGCGGCTGAACCGTTCAAGGGCATGGAAATCAACGTGCTCTCGGAAGGCATTCCGACACACACCTATGAATCCACCGTTTTGACCAAGGCCTTCGAAGAAATCACCGGCATCAAGGTCAATCACCAAATCCTCGGCGAAGGTGAAGTTGTCCAGGCCGTGCAGACGCAGATGCAGACCAACCGCAATCTGTACGATGCCTATGTCAACGACTCCGACCTGATCGGCACCCACTCGCGCCTGCAATCCGCCGTCAACTTGACCGACTGGATGGCCGGCGAAGGCAAGGACGTCACCGATCCGATGCTCGATGTCGAGGATTTCATCGGCAAGTCGTTCACAACGGGTCCCGATGGCAAGCTCTATCAGTTGCCCGACCAGCAGTTCGCCAACCTCTATTGGTTCCGCGCCGACTGGTTCGCGCGCCAGGATCTCAAGGACGCTTTCAAGACCAAGTATGGCTACGAGCTCGGCGTGCCGGTGAACTGGTCGGCCTACGAGGACATCGCGCAATTCTTCTCCGAAGACGTCAAGGAGATCGACGGTGTCAAGATTTACGGCCACATGGACTATGGCAAGCGGGCACCCGATCTCGGTTGGCGCATGACCGATGCCTGGCTTTCCATGGCTGGCTCGGGCTCGCCCGGTCTTCCCAACGGCCGCCCCATCGACGAATGGGGCATCCGCATGGAAAAGGATAGCTGCAATCCGTCGGGCGCCTCGGTGTCGCGCGGTGGCGAAACCAATGGCCCGGCTTCAGTCTATGCCATTGCCAAGTGGGACGAATGGCTGCGCAAATATGCACCTCCGGGTGCCGCCGACTACGACTTCTACCAGTCGCTGCCGGCCCTCAGCCAAGGCAACGTGGCCCAGCAGATATTCTGGTACACCGCCTTTACGGCGTCCATGGTGGCGCCCAAGAGCGAAGGCAACAACACCGTCGACGACAGCGGCACGCCGCTGTGGAAGATGGCGCCGTCGCCCCATGGTGCCTATTGGAAGGAGGGCCAGAAGCTCGGCTATCAGGACGTGGGTTCGTGGACGATGCTGAAATCCACCCCGCTCGAAAATCGCAAGGCAGCTTGGCTCTTTGCCCAGTTCGCCGTGTCGAAGACCGTGGACGTGAAGAAAAGCCACGTCGGTCTGACCTTCATCCGCGATAGCACGATCAAGCATGAGTCATTCACGGAGCGTGCGCCGAAGCTTGGCGGTCTGGTCGAATTCTATCGCTCGCCCGACCGGGTGAACTGGTCGCCGACCGGCATCAACGTGCCGGATTATCCGAAGCTGGCTCAGCTCTGGTGGCAGCAGATCGGCGACGTGAACTCCGGTGCGTTCACGCCGCAAGAGGCCATGGACCGACTCGCTGGCGAAATGGATACGATCATGGGACGCATGCAGGCAGCCGACGAAGCCAGCAAGGCCTATGGCGGTTGTGGCCCCCGTCTTAACGAGGCAAAGGACGCCTCGGAATGGCTGGGCAAGGAAGGCGGCCCCCATGCCAAGCTCGACAACGAGAAACCGCAGGGCGAGACTATCGCCTATGACGAACTGGTGAAACGCTGGACCGAAGCGCAGTAGGCGCTCCGCTCTCATTTTGTCACCCCCGGGACCTGTCCCGGGGGCCCGTCATGCAGCGCCCTCCCCGGTGAATTGTGGCATCATGGGTTGCCGGGACTAGCCCGGCAATGACAGAATGTGAAACGGCAACGCGAGACGCTCCATTCGATGTCACTGGAACTGACCAGTATCACCAAGCGGCACGGCGCGGATATTCATATCCATCCGGTTTCACTGGTTCTTGAAGAAGGCTCGTTCAACACGCTTCTCGGCACCACGCTTGCCGGCAAGACGACGCTCATGCAACTCATGGCGGGAATCCAGAAACCGACCTCCGGGACGATCAAGTTTCGCGGCAAGGATGTGACGGGCGTTGCCGTGCAGAAGCGCAACGTGTCGATGGTCTACCAGCAGTTCATCAACTATCCCAATTTTAACGTTTACGACAACATCGCCTCGCCGTTGCGCGTGGCGGGCATGTCCACGGATGAAATCGAGCGGCGCGTAGGAAAGGCAGCCGAACTGCTGCGCCTCACGCCCATGCTGAAGCGCAAGCCCAGCGAACTTTCGGGCGGACAGCAGCAGCGCACCGCCATCGCGCGCGCGGTCGTCAAGGACTCCGACCTCATTCTTCTCGATGAGCCGCTTGCCAATCTCGACTACAAACTGCGCGAAGAACTTCGTGACGAACTGCCCAAGCTTTTCGCCGGCCGCAACGCCATTGTGGTCTATGCCACAACCGAGCCTACCGAAGCACTGCTGTTTGGCGGCAACACGGCAACCTTGCATGAGGGACGCGTCACGCAGTTTGGCCCAACCTCTACCATTTATCGCAAGCCCAAAGATCTCCTGACGGCGCAGGTCTTCTCCGACCCGCCGATCAATACGGCCAGGATTTCGAAGCGGGGCAGCGCCATCACCATCTTCGGTAACAAAAAATGGCCCGCGGGCAAGGCGGAAAAAGACCTGGCGGACGGCGACTACACGATCGGCATCCGGCCCCATAACATCGCGCCCTTCGGCCACGGCAAGGCGGTTGGAACGGTCGAAGGCCGGGTTTTGGTTACCGAGCTTTCTGGCTCCGAAAGCGTCATCCACTTTGATGTCGATGGCCGGACCTGGGTATCCCAGTCACACGGCATTCATCCATTCAATGTCGGCTCAAAAGCGAAACTCTACGTCGACATCGACCAAAGCCTTTTCTTCGATGCCAACAATGAGTTCATAGCCTGATGGCAAAGATCACGCTCAGCAATCTGCGCCATAGCTACCTCCCCGATCCCCGGCGCGATGAGGACTACGCGCTCCAGCGCATGTCGCTCGAATTGGCCGACGGCGGCGCCTATGCCCTGCTTGGCCCTTCCGGCTGCGGTAAGACCACCCTGCTCAATCTGATTTCCGGACTGTTGGTTCCGACCGAAGGTCAAATCCTGTTCGATGATCGCGATGTCGCACGCTCAACGCCGGAACAGCGCAACATCGCCCAGGTGTTCCAGTTCCCGGTGATCTACGACACCATGACGGTGTATGACAATCTCGCCTTCCCACTGCGGAACCGCGGCATCGGCGAGGCGCAAGTCGACAAGCGGGTGCGCGAGATTGCCGAAATGCTCGATCTCTCGAAGACGCTCAAAAATCGCGCTTCGGGGCTTACAGCCGATGGCAAACAGAAGATTTCCCTGGGACGCGGCCTGGTACGCTCGGATGTGAACGTCATCATGTTCGATGAACCGCTCACCGTCATCGACCCGCACCTGAAATGGCAACTGCGCTCCAAGCTCAAGGAGCTGCACCAGCGCATCCGGCGCACCATGATTTATGTTACCCATGATCAGACTGAAGCCCTCACCTTCGCCGATCAAGTGGTGGTCATGAACAATGGGCAAATCGTGCAGATCGGCACACCTATTGATCTGTTCGAGCGGCCCATGCATACCTTCGTTGGCCATTTTATCGGCTCGCCTGGCATGAATGTGCTGCCCTGTGAGATCAAAGGCGGCCGGGTTTCCTTCGCCGGGAACTCCGTGACGACAGCAAACGCACTTGGCTACAAGGGCAACGGCCAGAAACTTGAGCTTGGCGTCAGGCCCGAATTTGTGTCTTTCGCCACCCGGGGCATTCCCGCCGAGGTCGTGAAAGTTGCCGACGCCGGCCGCTTCCGCATCGTCGAAACCCGCGCCGCCAACCAGAGTATCAAGCTGCTGGTTCCAGAAGGCGGCGCGATACCCCAAGGCAAGGCGCATCTGATTTTCGATTCCGGGCACACACAGATCTATGAGAACGGCTGGATGGTGGGAGCGCGCCCGTGAGCAAGACTATCAACCAGAAAGCCTGGTTCCTGGTTCTTCCGGTCTTCGCGCTCGTTGCCTTCAACGCGCTGATACCGCTGATGACGGTAGTGAATTATTCGATCCAGGAGACATTTGGAAACAACGAATTCTTCTGGTCCGGCGCCACCTGGTTCCGGCAGATTCTTCACGA
>JACMJT010000324.1 GCA_014380505.1 Hyphomicrobiales bacterium
AGCCCAGTCAAGATCGCTCGCGCGTTGCACCAGCATGGCGCGTTGGCAACCGCTCTTTTCCCCAACCTCGACGAGCCGTTTGGAATTCGACGAGTTGGGAGCGCCGACGACCAGCAGCAGATCGATGCGCGCTGCAATCGACTTCACTGCCTCCTGGCGGTTGGTCGTGGCGTAGCAGATGTCTTCCTTGAACGGCCCGCGGATTGCGGGGAAACGCCGCTGCAGCACCGCGATCACCTCCCTGGTGTCATCGACCGAGAGTGTCGTCTGCGTCACATACGCAAGCTTTTCGGGATCGCGCACGCTAAGCGCTTCGGCTTCCTGAGAGGTCTCGATGAGCGCGATCGCGCCCGCCGGCAATTGTCCCATGGTTCCGATCACTTCCGGATGGCCCCTGTGGCCGACGAGGATTATGTCGAGGCCCTCGCTGTGATGACGCTGGGCCTCCATGTGAACCTTGGTGACCAGCGGGCATGTCGCATCGATGTGGAACAGCTTGCGTGAAGCGGCTTCCTGCGGCACCGCCTTGGGCACGCCGTGGGCCGAAAAAACCACGGGATGATCGCCCGGCGGAATCTCGTCGAGCTCGTCGACGAAGATGGCCCCCTTGGCGCGGAGATCGTCGACCACGAAGCGATTGTGCACGATCTCGTGGCGCACATAGACCGGCGCCCCGTAAAGCGCCAAGGCCCGTTCAACAATGTCGATGGCGCGCACCACCCCCGCACAGAACCCGCGCGGTGCTGCCAGAAGGACGGTAAGCGGCGGTTTCGTCATGGGGGCTACATGCGAGGGAGAGGGAACATTGTCAAGGAAGCCCCGTTGCTCTGTAATGCCCGCCATGCCTGCTTTCGAAACCTGGCTCCGACCCGACGATCACGGCCTCTATTGCGTGCCGGGCGATTTTTACATCGACCCCCATGCGGCGGTGGCGCGCGCCATCGTCACCCACGGCCATTCCGATCATGCAAGGCCCGGGCACGGCGCCGTGCTGGCGACACCGCAAACCATCGACATCATGAAGCTTCGACTGGGAGAGTTTGCTGGCGGCCGGTTGCAGGCCGTTGAATATGGCGACACCCTGACCATGGGCGGCGTAACCGTGCGGCTGGCACCTGCCGGACACATTCTCGGCAGTGCGCAAATCGTGATCGAGCATGGCGGGCGGCGGGCTGTTGTCTCGGGCGACTACAAGCGTCATCCTGACGTCACGTGTTTGCCGTTCGAGCCGGTCGCGTGCGATCTTTTCATCACCGAGGCGACCTTTGGCCTGCCGGTGTTCCGCCATGAGCCGGACACGGGCGAGATCGCCAAGTTGCTCGCTTCGCTGGCGGCCTTTCCCGAGCGCACCCATCAGATCGGAGTCTACGGCCTGGGAAAATGCCAGCGCCTGATCGCTCTGCTTCGGCAGGCGGGATATGAGCGGCCAGTCTGGCTCCATGGCGCGCTGGTGTCGATGACGGATTACTATGTCGCTCAAGGAATCCCCTTGGGCGACATTCGTACCGTGGTATCGGCGACGGATACTCTCGCCGGTGAAATCGTCCTCTCGCCGCCCTCGGCCATCGGCGATCGCTGGTCGAGACGGCTGGCCGAGCCGCTGGCGAGCTTTGCCTCCGGCTGGATGCGCATTCGCGGCCGTGTGCGCCAGCGCGGGGTGGAATTGCCTTTGGTGATTTCCGATCATGCCGACTGGCCGGAGTTGCTTGATACGATCCGCGAAACCGGCGCTGAGGAAATCTGGGTCACCCATGGCCGCGAGGAAGCGATTGTCCATGCGGTGGAGGCAATGGGCCTCAAGGCGCGGGCGCTGGCGTTGGTGGGGCGCGAGGACGAGCCCGAATGAAGGCCTTTGCCGAACTTCTCGACCGGCTGCTTTACACGCCTTCGCGCAATGGCAAGCTCACCCTTATGTGCAGTTATTTCCGGAGGACACCGGACCCGGATCGAGGATATGCGCTTGCTGCACTGACCGATGGATTGCCCTATGCCTTTCCTATTCGCCGCGTCATCGTCGAGCTGGCGGCCAATCGCTTCGATCCAGAACTCTACCGCCTCTCCCGCGATTATGTTGGCGACACCGCTGAAACCCTGTCGCTGATGTGGCCCCCGCCGCCGGATGCCCGCAATCCCCCGCGCCTCGCCGACATCGTTGAACGGCTGAAACATCTGGGCCGCACCGAGCAATCGGGCCAGCTTGCCCTTTGGCTGGATCAGCTTGACGTGACGGGGCGTTGGGCCTTGCTCAAGTTTTTGTCGGGCGCGCCCCGTGTCGGTGTTTCCGCGCGCCTCGCGCGACTTGCGGTGGCCCAGACTTTCGGCCGCGATGTCACGGAGATCGAGGAGCTTTGGCATGGACTGGAACCGCCATTTCTAACGCTGTTCAGTTGGCTTGAGGGTCGGACGGGATTACCGAAAAAATCCACGACTCCAGTTTTCCGTCCGCTGATGCTTGCACATCCACTGGAGGATGCCGACTGGGATGCACTCGATATCGCCGACTTTGCCGTTGAATGGAAATGGGACGGCATTCGCGTGCAGCTCTCGGGCCGCGGCGGCGTCACGCGGCTTTTTTCCAGGACTGGGGATGATGTGGGCCAGGCTTTTCCCGATGTGATCGAGGGCCCGGCCTTCGACGCGGTGCTTGATGGCGAATTGCTGGTGATGCGGGAGGGCATCGTGGCGCCGTTCGGCGACTTGCAGC
>JACMJT010000325.1 GCA_014380505.1 Hyphomicrobiales bacterium
CGAAAGGTGTTAGTCGGTGAATGCATAGGGGAGTTCAACGTTGCCGGCATTCTTTTCCACGACAATAGTGTCGGGACCATCAGCTTTGACGCTCGTTTTGCCTGAAAGGTACTCCTTTGCGGGCGATTTCGAGTCGGGGCCGATATGATTGTTGATTGTAGACACAACGTCGGACGAGTCGAGCGTCTTGCCGTTGTGGAACGTGATCCCTTTGCGAAGCTTGATGACCCACTTCTTGGCCCCATCCGTTGGTTCAAAAGACTCGGCAACGTGCATGGTCACCCCGCCCTTGGGATCGACCTGAGTGAGCGGCGCGCCGAACGTCGATTTGCCAAACTGAAAGTTGAACCCGTTGGTCCATGTGGCGGGGTCGAGGGAGTCTGTCGTTGAACCATGGCCGTGACCGGCCTTGAACGTGCCGCCCTTTTTGGGCTCGGCGCGAGCGGCGGTCACGAACATCATGTTCGCGGCGGCAATAGTGACGCCCGAGGCGATGGCCAACTGCATAAAGTCGCGGCGCGATAGCTTGCCCTTGCTAACGGCTTTCTGGGCGAGCTTCAGTTTCATTTCAAATTCCGTCATGTTCCACTCCCTTGTTTGACCAATCCATTCCCGTCCCGATTATTTTTTTCTTGCGGAGGCTGGAACATCTTCCATGGCAGCCTCCGGCGAGACTGGCAAGTTAATTTCACCTGGAAGCAAAATATTAAATTGATACAATGCTTTCAGGGTCGAACCGATACTTCGTCGAGCAAAATTCGCACGTCACTTCGATCTGGCCATCGTCAACCATGGCGGCGCGGTCCGCGGGCGGGAAACCCTGGAGCATCGAGGCAACACTGGCGCGTGAGCACGTGCAATGGCGCGTCAAGGGCATGCCCGGATACACCGTCACGCCATCCTCATGGTAGAGCCGGTACAGCAACTGCTGTGGGGTGAGCATGGGATCGAGCATCTCATGGGCCTCGACGGTGTCCAGCAGGAGCCGCGCCTTAACCCAATCGTCATGCTCGGCCGGCTGGTCTTCAATTCCCCCAGGGACATCGCCGGAACGGAGGGGAAGCGGGCTTGATCCGCCCTGGCGCGGCAAATGCTGCACCATGATGGCGCCAGCCCTCCAGCTTTCAGTCCCACTACCCCGCGTGATGAGGGGACCCGCCGCAAGACGCAGCCTTGTTGGAATCTGTTCGGACTGGGTGAAATAGGTGTGGGCCGCCGCCGTGAGATCGATGCCGTCCAGCGGCACGATGCCCTGATAACGTTCCATGTCCGGACCCTGATCGACAGTCATGGCAAGATGGCCCTTGCCCATGAGTTCGGCTTGGGAGGCGGAACCGAGAGTTGTGACCTTATCCTTGTCGAAGCGGGCGTAGCCGCGCACCCCGCCCGGCGCCAGATAGTCCGCCACGATCATGTCCACGGGGCCATCGGTCCTGGTCTGAAAAATGAACTTGCCCTCAAATTTGAGGCTTGCTCCCAACATTGCTGTCAAAGCTACGGCCTCGGCCAAAAGGATGGAGACAGGGGGTGGATAATCATGCCGGCGCAGAATGCTATCGATGACAGCCCCCAGTCGCACCAGCCGTCCGCGCACGCCCAAGGGCTTCACCTCGAAGGCGAGCACTAGATCGTCGGAGGCAATTGCGGCCGGCTCAGCCACGGGGCGTCAAGCAATGGAGCAGAATGCTCTTTTGCACATGAAGCCGGTTCTCGGCCTCATCGAAGACCAGTGAATTGGGACCGTCCAGCACCTCGTCCGTCACCTCCTCGCCCCTATGGGCGGGAAGGCAGTGCATAAACTTGGCGTTGCGCCCGGCAATCTCCATCAGCCGCCGGTTCACCTGATAGGGCTTCAATGAATTGTGGCGGCTGACAACATCGGTGTCATGCATGGAGGACCAGGCATCGGTGATGACGCAATCGGCGCCAGTCACTGCCTCCTCGGCGCTTTCGGTGATGGTCACATCGGCCTTTTGGCCCTTCGCCCAATTTAGAAGAGACGCAGGCGGCTTCAGCGCCGCGGGGCAGCCAAGCCGCAGCTTACCGCCGAGCCGGGCAACGGCGTGAACCCATGAGGCCGCGACATTGTTGCCATCGCCCACCCAAGCGATGGTGAGATCGCGCAGGGACCCCACATGTTCTTCGAGGGTCATGACATCGGCCATGACCTGGCAGGGGTGCGAGAGATCGGTCAAGCCATTGATCACCGGCACGGTGGCGCCTTCCGCCAAACCGGTGAGATGGGCGTGTTTTGCCGCGCGGATCATGATGGCATCGACATAGCGCGACAAGACCCGGGCCGTATCCGGGATCGTCTCGCCCCGCCCCAACTGCATATCGTTGATGGAGATCACCAGGGTATCGCCACCCAACTGGCGCATGGCCATCTCGAACGACACGCGAGTGCGCGTTGAGGGGCGCTCGAAAATCATGGCAAGGACACGGCCCTTCAGTGGCTCGCTCTTGTCGCGCACGCCTTTCGGCAGGCCGGCCCGCGCCAGCTTCATAGTGCGCGCCGTGGCCAGGATATCTTCGAGTACGGGGCCTTCGAAATCGGAAAGATCGAGGAAATGTGCGGGGGGTTTAGTCATGGCAGTCTTCAGGCCGCTTTCGCTTCGAGCGACCGGCACGCCTGCTCGAGCCGCCGCACCGCATCGGCGATATCTGCATCGGTCACCACCAGCGGCGGCAGGAGGCGCACCACATTGTCGCCCGCCGCGATGGTTAGGAGGTGCTGGTCCAACGCGGCCGCCTGCAAATCCGTGTTGGGAATCCTGCACTTCACTCCCATCATCAGGCCTATCCCCCGGATTTCCTCGATGATGTGAGGATGCTCATCCTTTAGCCCGGCCAGTTTCTGTTTGAGGGTCAGCGAGCGGCTCTGGACATTTTCGAGAAAGCCTTTCTCCAGCACCACATCGAGCACGGCATTGCCGACGGCGGTTGCCAGGGGATTGCCGCCAAAGGTCGAACCGTGGCTGCCCACGGTCATGCCCGCCGCAGCTTTCTCCGTGGCAAGGCAGGCGCCTAGCGGAAAGCCTCCGCCGATGCCTTTGGCTATGCCCATGATATCGGGCGACACACCCGCCCATTCATGGGCGAAGAGCTTGCCAGTGCGGCCGATGCCGCACTGCACTTCGTCAAACACCAGGAGCAGACCGTGCTCGTCGCAAAGCTGACGCAGCGCCCGGAGCCACGGCGCTGGCACGGCACGGATGCCGCCTTCCCCCTGGACCGGCTCAATGAGAATGCCTGCGGTTTCGGTTCCGATTGCCGCCTTCACCGCTTCATGGTCGCCGAAGGGGACCTGATCGAAGCCCTCGACCTTGGGGCCAAAGCCTTCGATGTATTTCGCCTGACCTCCGGCGGCGATGGTGGCCAGCGTCCGCCCATGGAAGGCGCCTTCGAAGGTGATGAGCCGATATTTTTCGGGATGCCCCAGCGCCGCATGATATTTGCGCGCCATCTTGATGGCGCACTCCAAGGCCTCGGCGCCGGAATTGGTGAAAAACACCGTATCGGCGAATGTCGCCTCGATCAGGCGATTGGCCAGTTTGGTTTGCCCCGGCATCTCGTAAAGATTGGAGGTGTGCCAGATCTTCTGGGCCTGCTCGGTCAGTGCCTTGACCAAGTGCGGATGGGCATGGCCGCAGCTGGTGACGGCAACGCCCGCGCCAAAATCCAGATACTCCACGCCGTCCGGCGTAAAAACGCGGGCACCCTCGCCCCGCTCAAAAGTGATTTTGGCGCGGGCATAGGTCGGCAGGACTGGAGCGATCATGGCTTCGGGCTCTCGTTCAAAACGCGTCCTCGCTATAAGTCCATGATCGCCAAGGGTCAAATGCGCGGACGCTGGATGTCCACCGGGTGAGTCAAAACAGCACATGGACCGTTGATTCCTTATCTTGGTAGGATGACACCCACAGTCGTCCCGCGATTAACTGGGGAAAACCCCGGTCACCCGTGTCCCAAGTGTTGCAGTTGAGTCACCACTTATTGTAGTGTCACTTTACTGAAGCCACGACATGTAGCGCTTCACGGTCTTATCTAAAGGTCAGGCGTCGGAGTCACGTGTTGGGTGATGGATGGGGGATTCTGCGTGTGTGTAGGTTTCGATGGCAGCCAGGGAGGGGCAAAGATGTCCTGGACAGATGAACGGGTCGAACTTCTCAAGAAACTGTGGTCGGAGGGCCTGAGCGCCAGCCAGATCGCTGCGCGGCTGAGCCAGGGCGTCACCCGCAATGCGGTGATCGGCAAGGTGCATCGCCTCAATCTTTCGGGCCGTGCCACCCAACCGCGCACCACAGCGCCACGGGCGCCCCGTAAAGCCCGGGAGCCGAGCCATCCGGGCCGGAGCACGGGATTGCCGTCCATGCCGTCAGCGGGAAACACCGCGCTCAAGCCCATGATGCGAGCCGAAGTCCGGTTGCGCCAGCAGACGTTGCCGGCGCCCGAGCCCATGCGTCTCGTCGATCTTCCCAAGGGCGGGCGCGTCACCATCCTGCATCTCTCGGACAAGACCTGCAAATGGCCAATCGGCGATCCGGGGCACGAGGAGTTCTGTTTCTGCGGCCATGGGCCCCGCGCCGGCTCGCCCTACTGCGAGTATCACGCGCAGCTCGCCTATCAGCCCCTGCAAGACCGACGACACCGCCGGGTGGCGTTCCACTGAGCCTTACGCCGGTTTGCCGAAACGCTCATCGAAGGCATAGCCCATGCCGCGCACGGTGCGGATCGGATCGGTTTCGCGGCCACGGCTGAGGGATTTGCGCAACCGGCCCACATGCACATCCACGGTGCGTTCATCGACGTAAATATCGCGGCCCCAGACCGTGTCGAGAAGCTGGGCGCGCGAATAGACCCGGCCTGGGTTCTGCATCAGATGTTCGAGCAGCCGGAATTCGGTGGGCGATAAGGTGATGTCGCGGGTTGAGCGCATGACACGCCGGGTGCGGCGATCCAATGCCAGTTCGCCTGACTTCAACACATCGGCTACGGTATCGGGATTGACGCGGCGAAGAATGGTACGAACTCGCGCCAGAAGCTCGGGCACCGAAAATGGCTTGACGATATAATCGTCGGCACCGGTGGAAAGACCACGCACCCGCTCGGCCTCTTCGCTTCGCGCCGTCAGCATGATGACGGGAATGTCGCGGGTCTCGGGCCTTGCCTGCAACAGGCGACAGACCTCGATCCCGGAAATTCCCGGAAGCATCCAGTCGAGCAGGATGAGGTCGGGCCGTTCTTCGCCGACAAGATGGGCCACGTCTTCACCCTGGGCAGTGGCGCGCACCCGGTAGCCTTCAGCTTCGAGATTATAGTTGAGGAGAATCTGGATGGGTTCCTCGTCTTCCACCACCAGGATCGAAGCGCTCATCCCTTCCGGCTTTCGATGTGCATGATGCTGGTTTGATCTTTCTTCGGCCGCTCCTCGGCGATGGCCTTGCCATGGACGAGATAGTAAACATTCTCCGCGATGTTGGTGGCGTGGTCGCCGATGCGCTCCATGTTTTTGGCGCCGAACAGGAGATGGGTGCAAAGCCCGATGTTGCGCGGGTCTTCCATCATGTAGGTGAGGAGTTCGCGGAAAATCGAATTGTAAAGCGCGTCGAGCTCCTCATCGGAGCGCCATACGGCCATGGCCTTTTCGGCATCGGCCTGGGCATAGGCATCGAGGATGTTCTTGAGCTCTTCCTGGGCCAGGCGGCCCATGCGGGTAAGGCCAGTGATAAGCTTGCGCGGTAGCGCATCGGAAATGGCGTGGGTGCGTTTGGCTGTGTTCTTGGCAAGATCGCCGATGCGCTCGAGATCGGACGACACACGGATCGCCACCATGATCTCGCGGAGATCAAGCGCCATTGGCTGGCGCTTGGCGATGGTGAGAATGGCTTTTTCTTCGAGCTGCCGTTCGAGCGCGTCGATTTTGACGTCGGCCGCGATCACCTTGTCGGCGAGTGCCGTGTCGCGCCGGATCAGGGCGTCGATGGCGCCAACGAGCTGCTGTTCGGCAAGGCCGCCCATCTGGGCAAGCATGGTCTTGAGGCCGGCCAGTTCGTCGTCATAGGCGCGGACGATATGATCGGGCATGGGTATCTCCGTAAGCTCAGCCGAAGCGGCCGGTGATATAATCCTGGGTGCGCTTTTCCTGGGGCGCGGTGAAGACTTCATCGGTGTCGCCGAACTCGACGAGGTGGCCGAGGTGGAAAAATGCGGTGAGTTGCGACACGCGCGCGGCCTGCTGCATGGAGTGAGTGACGATGACGATGCAGAAGTTCTTGCGCAACTCGTCGATCAGCTCCTCGATCCGGGCGGTGGCGATGGGATCGAGTGCTGAACAGGGCTCGTCCATGAGGATCACTTCCGGATTGACCGCGATGGCGCGGGCGATGCACAGGCGCTGCTGCTGGCCGCCGGACAGGCTGGTGCCGGAATGGCTGAGGCGATCCTTCACCTCTTCAAAGAGGCCCGCCCGCTTGAGGCTCGCCACCACGATCTCTTCCAGATCGCTTTTGTTATTCGCCAGCCCGTGAATGCGCGGGCCATAGGCGACGTTTTCGAAAATCGACTTGGGGAATGGATTGGGTTTCTGGAACACCATGCCGACGCGGGCGCGGAGCTGGACTACGTCAAGATCGCGGTCGTGGATATCATGACCGTCGATCAGGATCTGACCGGTCATGCGGCTGGTGGGGATGGTGTCGTTCATGCGGTTGATGGCGCGCAGAAAGGTTGACTTGCCGCAGCCGGAAGGCCCGATGAAAGACGAGACGGCACAGTCGGGAATGTCGATCGACAGCGATTTTATGGCCGGCTTGTCGCTGTAGTAGACATTCACGTCCTTCGCCACGATCTTAACTGGGCGCTCGGCCATGATGCGCGGGCGGGCAGGGGTGACGATCGTCTGGGTCATATCGTTCATGAGAGTACCCTACTACCAGCGCCGTTCGAAGCGCTTACGCAGATAAATCGCGATGCCATTGAGGCCGAAAAGAACGGTCACCAGCACAATGATGGCCGCGGCGGTGCGCGACTGGAAAGCAATTTCCGGCAGATCGGACCACAGGTAGATCTGTACGGGCAACGCGGTCGCTGGATCGGTGAAGCTTGCCGGAACATCGACGATGAAAGCCACCATACCGATCATCAGGAGAGGGGCCGTTTCACCGAGCGCCCGGGCGACGCCGAGAATGGTGCCGGTGAGAATGCCGGGAACCGCCAGCGGCAGCATATGATGAAACACCGCCTGTTGATGGGAGGCGCCGACACCCAGGGCCGCTTCCTTGACCGACGGCGGCACGGCTTTAAAGGCGGCGCGCGAAGCGATGATGATGGTGGGCAGCACCAGCAGCGCCAGCACCAGACCGCCCACAAGCGTTGCCGAGCGCGGCAGGCCGAAGAAGTTGAGGAAAATCGCAAGGCCGAGAAGGCCGAAGATGATCGACGGCACGGCGGCGAGATTGTTGATGTTCACTTCGATCAAATCGGTGAAGCGGTTCTTGGGAGCGAACTCTTCAAGATAAACGGCGGCGGCCACGCCCAGCGGCAAGCTGAGCAGAAGGGTGACGGCAATCGTGAGGAGCGAGCCCACCAGCGCGCTGAAAAGGCCCGACAGTTCCGCCTCGCGCGAGTCGCCCGATGTGAAGAAGCGCCAGGCGATGCCCTTCTCGATGAGGCCGCGATCCTTCAGCGTTTCAAGCCAGGCGGCTTCAGGCCCCGACATGCGGCCGGCGCCGAGCCCCTTGAGATAGAGGTCGGCATCGTCGGAGAGCAACACCGGAACTGTCAGCTCCGTGCCGATGAGAGAGGGGTTAGCCACCACCCGGTCACGGAGATCATCGGCGCCGCCAATTGACAGGAGGCCGTTCAATTTCTTCCTGTCTCCACGCGATGTGACATCGGGAAACTGATCGCGGAAGGCGTCCTTCACAATGGATTGGAAATCGCCGTTCTGGGGCGAGGCCGCGTCGACCCTGGCGGGGTCGATAGTGATTGTCAAAATGGCGCGATGCTCGAAAAAAGAGGGCCAGCCTTTGACCACAATATCAGCGAGGAGGAAGGCCAGGAAGAGCGCGGTGAGAGCAAGCGCTATGGCGCCATAGGCGCGGAAGCGCCGCTCGGCGCGATAACGCCGGGCAATGAGGGCCGGATCGCCTTTCCTGAAGGTGTCAGTCATATTGCTCACGGTACCTTTGAACGATGCGCAAGGCGATATAGTTGAGCATCAGTGTGAACAAGAACAGCACCAGACCCAGGGCGAAAGCCGAAAGCGTCTTGGCGGAATCGAATTCCTGATCTCCTACGAGAAGGGTTGCGATCTGCACGGTGATGGTGGTGACGGCGGCAAGCGGATTGAAGGTAAGATTGGCGGCAAGACCGGCTGCCATGACCACGATCATGGTTTCGCCGATGGCCCGCGAAATGGCCAGCATGAACGCCGACACGATGCCGGGAAGGGCCGCCGGCAGGACCACACGCCTGATGGTTTCTGAGTGGGTCGCCCCCATGGCGTAGGAGCCATCGCGCAAGGATTGCGGCACGGCGTTGATGATGTCGTCGGAAAGCGACGAGATCAGCGGAACGATCATCATGCCCATCACGAGGCCCGCCGCAAGGGCGGACTCGGAGGCTACTGAAAGGCCGATCGATTGCCCTGCGTTACGGATGAGTGGCGCCACCGTCAAGGCGGCGAAGAAGCCGAGAACCACCGTGGGAATGCCTGCCAGCATCTCAAGCAGCGGCTTGGCGATGCCGCGGAGTTTTGGAGAGGCGTACTCCGCCATGTAGATGGCCGAGAGCAAGCCCAAGGGCCCCGCCACGAGAATGGCGATAAGGGTGATGAGCAATGTGCCAACGACAAGCGGGATGATGCCGAAGGACGGAGGCTCGGAGGTCGGCGCCCAAACCGTTCCGAACAAAAACGAAGTGACCGGCACTTCGCTGAAAAACCGAAGCGACTCGAACAATACCGAAAAGACGATGCCGACGGTGGCCAGCACGGCCACGCCGGAACAGGCGAGAAGCAGAGCCATGACAAAGCGTTCAAAAGCGTTCCGTGCACGGAATATGACGGAAATGCGGGGAATGAGCGCCAGCGTGGCTGCGGCGCCCGCCAGACTTGCGGCAAGCGGCACGGCGAAGGACTGTAGGCCGGCGGCATAGGCCGCGATCACCGCGGCAAGCACTGCCGCCGATAGCGCGCCGGCGGCGAGATAGAAGCCGTGGTAGGCAGGCAAGGAATGGAGCATAGGGCCGCCCGCCACACGCATCCCCCTCGCCCGGGACTGGCCAAGCATAAAGGCAGAGCCCGTGATCAGCGCGACGGCAAGAATGGTCCAGACGATCATCGCGCCGCTTGCCCCCTCCTACACTGAACACAAAAAATAGAATGGAAGGACCGGTACATCCGCGGCTCCTTCCACCCGCCGTACTACTTACTTCAATTGGTCGCCCTTGAGGACCTCGAGAGCGGTTGCAACGGAACGTGTCTTTTCGGCCTGGTCGCCGGGCAGGGTCACGAGACCCTTGTCGGCAAGATAGCCATCCCCGCCCAACGCCTTGTCGGACACATATTCGGCGATGAATTCCTTCATGCCGGAAACCTTGTCCATGTGTTGTTTCTTGGCGTAGACGAACAGCGGACGGGCCACCTTGTAGCTGCCATCGGCAATCGTCTCGTAGGAAGCAGCGACGCCATCGACGGCGACACCCTTGACGGTGGCTTCATTCTGCTCAAGGAACGAGTAGCCGAAGATGCCGAGCGCATCCGGATTGGCCTGCAGCTTCTGCACGATGAGATTGTCGTTCTCGCCGGCTTCCACGAAGGCTCCGTCTTCACGCATGGCCTTCCATGCGGCCTCGAAAGCCTTGGCATCGGATTTTTTCAACTCGGCGAGGGTTTCGAATTTCTCCGCGCCCTTCTCCATCACCAGCTCCATGAAACTGTCGCGGGTGCCCGAGGTGGGCGGCGGGCCCAGCACTTCGATCTTCACGGCGGGAAGCGAGGCATCGATCTCGCTCCACATCTTGTAAGGATTGGCGACGAGCTTGCCATCGGCACCCGGAACTTCCTTGGCCAGCGCCATGAAGAGCTGCTGCTTGGTCAGGCCGAAATCCTTGGCATTTTTCGCGTGGGCGACCGAGAGGCCGTCGAAGCCTACCTTGATCTCGATAACTTCGGTCACGCCACTTTTGGCGCAAGCTTCAAACTCGCTCTTCTTGATCTGGCGCGAGGCATTGGTGAAGTCCGGGTGATCATCGCCGAGGCCGGCGCAGAACAGCTTCATGCCGCCGCCTGTGCCGGTCGATTCGACAACCGGGGTTTTCATTGACGTGGCTTTGCCGAAAGCCTCAGCTACGGCGGTGGTAAAAGGATAGACGGTGGACGATCCGACGATGCGGATCTGGTCGCGGGCAAGCGCCGGGCCGGCGAGCAGTGCCAGGGCACTGGCGGCAATGAGAATGCGTTTCATGTTCGTTATGTCTCCTGTTGCGAACGGGCGGAAACTAGGAGTGCGACATGAGTGTTATGTGACGCCTCCATCACATGATTATGACAATCTATATTATTGATGCGCCTGCATTATTTGTGCATGGGAAGCCGAATGGCGAAGGTACTGCCCTTGCCCAGCTCCGAAGCGACTTTAAGCCGCCCCCGGTGGCGGATGAGGATGTGCTTGACGATGGCGAGGCCAAGGCCGGTTCCGCCGCGTGACCGGCTTTCCTGCACGCTAACGCGGTAAAAGCGCTCGGTTAGGCGCGGCATGTGCTCGGCGGCGATGCCGGGACCATGATCGCGCACCGACAATTCCACATGGCCGTCATCGCGGCGCCCTTCAATGTCGATGACCCTGCCGGTGCTGGCATATTTCAAAGCATTCTCGACGAGATTCTGCACGACCTGCACCAACTCGTCCCGGTCTCCGGTGACCATGAGCGGTTTGGGCAAATCAAGCCTTAGCTCGCACCCCTCGGACTTTGCCATGCCGGACATGATATCGGCGACATGGCGGGCGATCTGGGCGAGGTCGACCGTGCCCGACGGACGCAAATGAACATTCATCTCGATGCGCGACAGGGAGAGCAGATCATCGATCAGACGTTTCATGCGGTCGGCCTGGCTCCGCATGGTTTCGAGGAATTTCTCGCGGGCCACTGCATCGTTCTTGGCGGCGCCCATCAGGGTTTCGATGAACCCGGACAGCGAGGCCAGCGGGGTTCGCAGTTCGTGGCTGGCATTGGCGACGAAATCGGCCCGCATACGTTCGATCTGCTGCTCGCGGGTCAGATCCTTAAGGACAATGAGAACCGCGGGCTCGGCGGATGAGAGCGCCGGGATGGGAGAGACGTAGATATCAAAATGGCGCGGTAACGGCACGCGCACTTCATATTCGACGCGGGATGGAGGATGCCCTGAGAGGGCGGCCGTCACCGCATCAAGAACCGCAGGCGCGCGGATGGATGATGATAGATGCTGATTGAGGGGGTCCACGTCGAGCAGACCCCGGACAGGTTCGTTGGCGATGATGACGGTGCCATTGCGATCCAGCACCATGACGGGATCGGGAAAGGCCAGTACGAAATCGGCAAGGCGCCGGCGTTCAGCCGCCGAATCATCGCGAAGCTTCGTGGTATTGCCGGTATCTTGCCTGGTGAAGGGCCACAACATCGGAGGGAATGGACGGCTCGTGCTCATTCGGGCAGAGTTATCATCCGCATATGACAGATTTGCTCAAGGGAATACAGAACCATGTCGCCTGTTCCCGTCGATCCCGGAATGTTGGAGTTCTATGAGGAACTGTCGCGGCACTCTCCGCCCGAATCGGCGCAATGGCCGCTCGACCGGCAGCGCAAGGCCTGGGACGATGTCTGCCGCCTGTTCAGGGCACCGCGGCCTGAGCGGCTGATCGTCGAGGACCTCAATGCGGGCGGCGTGCATGTGCGAGTGTTCCGGCCACCGGGCAATGCGCCTAAACCGGGCGTCATCTACTTTCATGGCGGCGGTTGGGTGCTGGGTTCCTGCGAGACTCATGACGATGTATGCGCCGAGATCGCCGACCGCGCCGATGTGGTGGTTGTGGTGGTCGATTACCGGCTGGCGCCGGAACATCCCCATCCCGCGCAGCTTGCGGATTCCCACAGCGTTCTCGACTGGATGCGAACGGCGGGGCGGGCCATGGGCATCGATCCAACCCACATTATCGGAGCCGGCGACAGCGCGGGCGGCCAGATGACCGTGGGCCTGGCGCTTTCGCTCCGTGATCGGGGGCTTCCGCAATTGCGTGGACAGGTGCTGATCTATCCGGTGCTGGGCGCCGATGCGGAAACCGACTCCTACACGCGGAACGCCCATGCCCCCTGCCTAACCCGCGACGAGATGAACTTTTATCTTGAAAGTTTCCTGGGGCCGCGTGGTGGACGCAACTGGACCGACCCCTATGCGGTGCCCAATCTCGCTGCTGATTTTTCAGGCTTGCCCCCCGCCTTTATCACAGTGGCCGAGCACGATCCGCTGTGCGACGATGGCGTCATCTTTCATGGAAAACTCAAGGAGGCCGGGATCGGCACGCAGCTTCGGCGCGAGCCCGCATTGGCGCACTCCTACATGCGGGCAAGGCATGTCAGCAAACCGGCGATGGAAGGATTCAATGCCATCATCGAAGCCATCCACCTCCTCGCTCACGAAGGCATGTTGCCGGATTAGGAAAGTGCCTTTTCTGATTTTCCTTTGGCGAGCCATTTGGCGCACTCCGGCCCAAGTTCGGCGAGAGCCTTTGCTTCATAGGTTTTCACATCGTCTGCTGTCAGCGTGTCCCGCCAGCGGCCATTCGTGCCCTTGTTGATGAAGGTTTTGGCGCCGCCATTCCACATGGCACCCCCGAGCGGTGCCGCCATTTCGGCGTGGGCCTTCATGTAGTCGAAACTGCAATGCTCCAGTATCTTCGGGAACGTGAATTCATCCAGCTTGATTTCGAGAAAGTTCGCTATCTCCCGGATCGATCCGGCGAGATCGGACTTCATATCACTGAAATGAATGAGCTTCACGTTTGGGAGATCGCGGATCGCCCACCACGAGCGGATGTTTTCCCAGAATGACCAAAAGGGATAGCCGTCCTTCGCGAACCATTGGCGGTAGTACTCGTGAACCGAATCGGGCGGCGGATCGATCGGAGGTCCAACGCGGCGCGGCGCGTTGTTGAGGGCATCGTACCAGCGTTCGTTGGCATTGGCGTGATGATTGTAAAGACTCCACACGGTGTCGCGTCCGTCGCGGCCGATGTAGATATATTTGGCCTTGGGCGAGTAGACGAGGGCATCGACGGGTAGATGGGTCTTGACGAAACGGCGGTGCGGAAGGTGCTCGAGGCCGGCGATTGCTTCCGGCGGCATGATGCGCAGATCGACCCAGGGCGAAAGTTTCGAAACATCGATCCCTTCGGCGCCGTTGAAAATGAGCTGCGAAACAATCTGCTGGGTCCAGGTGGTGCCGGACTTCGCGTAGGTGGCGATGACGATATCGTCGTCGCGGAACTTGAAGCTGTTCCACACGGTCGAGTTCATGTGGTGGTTGTGTATCTCGCGGGTCTTGACGGGCCACGCGACATCGGTTGCTTTGTGCATGGTTTTCTCCTCCGTGCATCATGCCGATAGCGCCATGATAGCACGCAGATGATGCAAGGAGAAAGAGAAGGCTCGCTACTGCCGGATCAGATCACCGTCACCGTCGCGCCGAGCTTCACGAAGCGGTAGAGTTCGGTTACGTCCTCGTTCAGCATGCGGATGCAGCCGGAGGAAGCCGGCTTGCCGATGGATTTGGGCTCATTGGTGCCGTGGATGCGGTAGATCGAAGAGCCGAGGTAGATGGCGCGAGCGCCTAGCGGGTTGTCCAGCCCGCCTGCCATGAACGCCGGCAAGTCCGGGCGGCGTTGCCGCATTTCGGCGGGCGGGCGCCAGTCGGGCCATTGGGTCTTGGATGAAACCTTGTGGGTGCCTGACCATTCAAAACCCTGCTTGGCGGTAGCGACGCGGTATTTCACCGCCCGGCCGTGGCCGAGGACGAGATAAAGCGCGTTCTCGCTGGTGCTGACGACGATCGAGCCCGGAGCAGACGCCGTTTTGAAAGCAACGATCTTGCCGCGCTTGAACTGGCGCTGGGCGGTGGTTTCCTTCCGGGGGGTGTTGGCCTCTTCCTGATGGGGGTTGGCGGAAGCAGCGACGATGATGATGCCCTGGAACTGGGTGGAGGTTTGGGCCTGTGCGGCGGCCGTGAAAAGACCCGCGAAAACAGCAGCGGCGGCGATGGTTTTGACGATTCTGGACATTTGGTTTCCCTCTCGAACTTCGTTGATGTCCGCTGTTGTAGGGAAACGCTCCTGAACCGGGTCTGTTTCAGCGCTTTATCTGGCGTTCATCTGTTGAAGCCAACCGTTAGCTCGCCTATCAGGGGGTGCAACCCGCAACCTCGAGGCCCCATGACGATTGCCACCAAGACCGTATTTCCCCGCAAGATCAAGGAGGTTGAGAACTTCTGGATCTCCATGGCGGACGGGGTGAAACTCGCGGCGCGCATGTGGATTCCCGAGGATGCCGAGAAGAAGCCGGTGCCGGCCGTCCTCGAATATCTGCCCTATCGCAAGCGGGACGGCACCATCGTGCGCGACGCCCTCACCCACCCCTATCTCGCCGGCCACGGCTATGCCTCGATCCGTGTCGACATGCGCGGGAACGGCGATTCAGAGGGCCTCATGCATGACGAATACACAAAGCAGGAGCAGGACGACGCCCTGGAAGTGATCGCCTGGATCGCACGGCAATCCTGGTGCACCGGCAAGGTCGGCATGTTCGGCATTTCCTGGGGTGGCTTCAATGCGCTGCAAGTCGCCGCGAAACGGCCTCCGGCGCTCAAGGCCATCGTCACCATCTGCTCGACGGATGACCGCTACGAGGACGATATCCACTACAAGGGTGGCTGCCTTCTCAATGAAAATCTGGGCTGGGCCGCTGTCATGCTGGCCTATTCATCGCGCCCTCCCGATCCAGCGATTGTCGGCAACAAATGGCGAAAGATGTGGATGGAGCGGCTGAAAAACGAACCCTTCCTCCTGATCCCGTGGCTCCAGCATCCGCACCGGGGCGACTACTGGAAACATGGCTCGGTCTGCGAGGACTGGGGGGCGATCGAAGTACCCACCCTTGTTGTCGGCGGCTGGCATGATCCCTATTCCAATGCCATTCCGCGGCTGATGCGGGGGCTTCGCACCACGTGCAAGGCGATCATCGGGCCGTGGGCGCACAAATATCCGCATTTCGCCGTGCCGGGACCACAGATCGGTTTTTTGCAGGAAATGTTGCGCTGGTGGGACCAGTGGCTGAACGGCGATGGGACCGGGGTTTCACGCGATCCCACCTTCCGGTACTACATCGTGGATTCCGAAAAACCCGGCACCTCGAAGGTCGAACTTGCTGGACGCTGGGCCGAAGATAGTTTCTGGGGCTTTGGCAACGTCGACACCAAAAAGTGGCACCTCAATGAAAATGGCATCGGCGGCAGCGAGGGCGTTGAGAAGGCGCTGACAATTTCATCGAAACAGACGACGGGCGTTGACGGCGGTGAGTATATCATCATCTGGCTTGGCCCGGAGTTTCCTGGCGACCAGGCGCAAGATGATGCCAAGTCGCTCACCTTCGATTCCCCGGCGCTGGTCACCGCCATGGACATCGTGGGGAAGCCCGCCGTTGAGCTTGAATTCTCCGTGGACAAACCCGTGGCCTTCGCGGCAGTCCGCCTCAACGACGTATTTCCCACGGGCGAAGTGGCTCGCATTACCTTTCATGTGCAGAACCTGTGCATGCGCGATAGCCGCGAGCATCCGACACCGCTTGAGCCCGGCAAACGCTACCGCATGAAAATCAAGATGGACGATATCGCCTGGCGCATGCCCGCGGGCCACAAGCTGCGTGTGTCGATTTCAACCACCTATTTCCCGATGATATGGCCCGCGCCGGAGCCGGTGGCGCTGACGATCTATACCGGCAAATCCTTTGTACACGTGCCGGTGCGCAAGGAAATTCCCAATGAAGCTCCGGTGTCGTGGCCGCAGCCGGAGGCCGCCGAGCCCGCGAAACTGAAGCAGCTGAAGGACCCCTGGCACAAGCGCGAAACCATAACCGATCCCGGGACGGGTGAAGTCCGCATCGAGATCGTCGACGATTTCGGGTCGGCGGAAATCAAGCCGCATAATCTCGTCACCTATGCCGTGGGCCGCGAGACTCACTCGATCATGCCGGACGACCCGCTATCGGCGAAGATGGAAACCCACTGGACAGAAGAAGTAAAGCGCGGCACCTGGGCGACACGCACCGAAACCTACGGCCGCCTTACCAGTACCAAAACCCACTGGATCGTGTGGGGCAAGCTAGAAGCCTTCGAGGGGAAGAAAAAAGTGTTCGAGCGCGAGTGGAATGAGGAAATCGAGAGAAAGCTGCAGTAGTAATTTTTTGTACGGGACCGTTTTTCCGGGCCCCTACATCGCAGTGTTGCGAAGACGACGCCAGCTGTAGGAGTGTTTAGAATGAACAACCGAGTTCTTGCAGTTACAGCTTCTCTGTTCCTGACGCTTACGATGATTGCCGGCGATACGGCTTATGCCGCGAGTAAAGCAGGCGCCCAACTCACTGGCAGCGTAGATAGAAGCAAGGGATTTAACCGATTGTTTTCAGTCGAGCCGGTGGCCGTGGACGGAAAATCCGGTTTTCAGTTTTCCACCCTTGGATCTTATCTAAAAGTACCCGCCGGCAAAACACCAGTTTACACTTCACGCGAGAATCGGCCGGGGCTTTCTCCAAGCTGTCGGCACCAGCAGCATTACCGTTACCGCCACGTTGCAGGCGGGTAGGCGATATAGAGCCATGGGCGAAATAAGCAACGAGCGGGTCAGCGCCTGGATAGTGTAAATGAAATCAGGGCGCCGTGTCTCAAACATCGGGTCTGCAGGATATAGTTTGTGTTTTCCCAATGCCTATTATTCTTGCTGAAATCATTGCTCATCCACACCAGTCTATCAGACGTCGCATGAAGCCTTCGCACTTTCGCAGTTCGGA
>JACMJT010000326.1 GCA_014380505.1 Hyphomicrobiales bacterium
ACTTCGATGCCCGCATCCTGGTTGCCGAGGACAATCCGGTCAATCAGGACGTCGCCACCGGCATCCTGGAGAATATGGGCTGCCGCGTCGTCACCGCGTCCAATGGCGTCATCGCCGCGCGCCTGATGGAGCAGGAAAGCTTCGATCTGGTGCTGATGGATTGCGAGATGCCGGAGATGGACGGTTTCGACGCCACCCGCTGCATCCGTCAAAGCGAAGGCGCCAACGCTGGCGCCAAGCGCACTCCCATCGTTGCGCTTACCGCCCATGCGCTCGCCGATATCCGGAGAAAATGCCTGGAGGCGGGCATGGACGACTTCCTGACCAAGCCCTATGACGAACACCAGATGAGCGAGGCGCTGCATCGCTGGATCGGCGGTCTGGCCTGCGCGCCCCCTGCCGCCCTGCCGGCGCCGCGCGTCCCGCTATTGGCAAACGCCGCGCTGCCTGCCGAAGAGTCCCCTATCAACCACGAGGTGCTGGACAATGTCAGCGCCTTCAAGGGCGCCAATGGCGAAGCGCTGTTCCGCCGGGTGGTGGCGCGTTTCGCCGGCACCGCACCCAATCTCGCCAATTCGCTCAAGGAACAATTCGATACCGGCAATACCGACCAATTGTGGCGCATCGCCCACAGTCTCAAGTCCAGCGCTTCGGCGCTGGGCGCCAACCGCCTGGCGCAACGCGCCGGGGAAATTGAAAGCATCGCGCGCGAACAGGGCCTGGAGGCGGTGCGGCCGCTGCTGGCCGGACTGGACCGGGAGCTTGCCGCCGCGCTCAAAAGCCTTTCGGTGATGACTGGAGAAAGCCATGAGCCCGCCCTTCAAAGAGGCTAGACGACCCGCCTCCATTCTGATCGTCGATGACGATGAGATCGTGCGGACGATCATGCGCGCCGAGCTGGAAGCCGAAGGCTTTAAGGTCGCCGAAGCGGCCGATGGGGTGGAAGCCTGCGAGAGTTGCTGGTCGCAGCTTCCCGACCTGGTGATCGCGGATGTCATCATGCCGCGCATGGACGGCTTCACCCTCTGCCGGGAGCTGCGCGCCAATCCGGTGTCGCGATTCGTCCCGATCTTGCAGGCGACCGGACTGGACGATGTCGCCTCGATCGAAAAGGCCTATGAGGCGGGGGCCACCGATTTCATCGGCAAGCCGCTGAAATGGCCGATCCTCAAGCATCGCGTGCGCTATGTGCTGCGCTCGGCGCGCGCCTTCGAGACCTTGCGCCGCAACCAGGCGACTTTGGTTGCCGCCAAGGATGCCGCCGAAGCCGCCAACCGGGCCAAGAGCGAATTTCTCGCCAATATGAGCCATGAATTGCGCACCCCGCTGAATGCCATCATCGGTTTTTCCTCCATCATGCAGCAGGGCATGTTCGGCAAGATGAACGACAAGTATACCGAATATGCCGGCATGGTCTGCGACAGCGGCACCCATCTCCTGGCCATCATCAACGACATTCTCGATCTGGCCAAGGCGGAATCCAACAAGCTGGAACTGCGCGAGGAAGATGTCGACATCGCGCGGGTGGTGGCGCTGTCCAGCACCATCGTGCGCGAGATGGCCGAAAAGGCCGGGGTCAATTACGACGTCACCATGGCCGACGTGCTGCCGCATGTGCGCGCCGACTCCGCCAGGCTGCGCCAGATTCTGATCAACCTTTTGGGCAATGCCGTGAAATTCACCCCCAGCGGCGGCAAGGTCTCGCTGTCGGCGGAAGTCACACCGGAGGGTGCCCTTCAGTTTCGCATCACCGATACCGGCATCGGCATTCCTCAAGACAAGATGGACGTCGCGATGGCGCCTTTCGGCCAGGTGGATAGCAGGTTGACCCGCAAATATGAGGGCACCGGCCTGGGCCTGCCGCTGACCAAGCGGTTGGTGGAGATGCATGGCGGCACCTTGGAGCTGCGCAGCGAGCCCGGCCGGGGCACGGTCGCCACGGTGCGGCTGCCCAACATGGATGGAAGCGATTTGCTGATGGCGAGCTGACACGGTTGAGTCTCGCCATCTTCGAGTCCGTGGCTCGCAGCGATCGTCACGCAGTGTTCACAATTCAAATTGCGCCGAACCTCGAAGCCGGTTCTTAATCTAGTTGCGCATGACATTATGTCAGTTCCAGTTACCGCTTGATCTGAACATGAACCGCAGGACATGCTTTGCGCGGCTGTGGTTGCGTTGAAGCTGTGTAGAAGCTCCGTCCCGTTCGGAACCTGTTGTATCGGTCTTTCCCAAATCTTGTAACAGCGTCCGGCGAACCAGCCGGCGCGCGAAGGAGTGTGCGCGATGATCAAATCCCTGCGACTTGCCTTGATGGCGCTTGCGCTCACCACCCTGAGCGGGGCGGCGCATGCGGTCTGCCCCACATTCACTACCTTGACCAACGGCTCTCCCGCCGATGCCACCAAGGTGATGGACAATTACAATTATATTCTCGGTTGTCCGTATTTCACGGGCAATGTGGGCATTGGAACTGACACAGGTTTTTTTGGCCTTGATGTCGAACTGGCGGCGGGCAACACATCCGCGAAGTTCGGCAACAACAAACCGATTTACGCAATCTTCGATTCTCCCATCCTGGGTTTCAATCTCTACTACGAAAGCGGCTGGAAATACGGCAAGGGCAGCTCGTCATCGTATGGAGGCGCAATTGGCTTTGCCCCCTCTACCGGAAAGATCGATTTCTATACGACGAATTCCAGCGGAAATGCCAGCAGCTTCGGGTCGGTAACCTCTCGTATGACGCTGACGCAAAGCGGCAGCCTGGGCATCGGCACAGCCAGCCCGGGCCAGAAGCTGGACGTTGTGGGCACCATCCGGCAATCCAATTGCACCACCGCGGGCACGCTTTCGACCAATGCGTCGGGCGACATCATCTGCACCTCCGACGCCCGATTGAAAAATGTTCTGGGAGACTATGACAATGGCCTGGACGCCGTGACCCGGCTGACGCCGCGCCGGTTCACCTACAAGCCGACCAAGAACAATCCGGTCGAAACCTTCGTCCATGCGGGGTTCATCGCCCAAGAGGTGCGGGCCGTAATCCCGCAGGCCGTCGCGGTCCAGCGCAACGGCTATTTGTCCCTGGATACCACCGCCATCCTGGCCGCCAGCGTGAATGCGATCAAGGAACTCAAAGCCGCCAACTACCGGCAGGCGGGCGAGTTGGCGCGGCTTCGAGCGCAGAACGCCGCGCTATCCAGCCAAATCACCCACCAAACAGCGGCGATGCGGCAGGTGAGCGACAGGCTTGAGGCGGTCGAGCGCAGAATCGGTGTTCGCACCGCCCTGGCCGCAACCCGGCATTAGTAAGGAGATCGCAAGATGTCTGCTTCGCGGAAAGAAATGTTCCTGCGGTTTGCCGTTGTGCTGTTCGCAGTGGCGGCGTTGATGCTCAGCCAAATCGCTTCTGCTAACGCCGATACTTACACTTATGACGCGCTGGGGCGGCTTAAGAGTGTCACCTATTCCGACGGTTCGACCATTACCTATGCCTACGATCCCGCCGGGAACCGAACCACCCTGACCCAGACTGCGACGCCGTGAAATCCTACTTCCGCTATCGCAAATTCAACGCGAGGCCTTTGATGCCGATTATCTTGAGCAAGGCTTGGTTCGGCTTTCTGAGCCTGCTTTCATTGTTCACGCGCTCATTTGCACGCATCAGCCTCGGCGGCATCGCACTTATTATCGCATGGGCTGTACCGGCGCCTTCAGCACGCGCGGATTCACCCACCTTGCCACCGCCGCCGATTGTGCAACTGGTAGACACCAACCGCGTCAATATCTTGACCGGTGCGATTGACTTTGAAGGACCCAAGACATCCGTCGGGCCAGCGGGACAAGGCGTGCTTTCCTATGATTATTTTGGGAACGACCAAACGGGTGATGTGTGGCTAAGCACCATCAAGTACAAAGTACTTGAGGCTTATTATACCGTGACACTACTTGGCAGCAGTGAGGAATTTGAGGAGGTCAGCGGAGCATTTGTTCCAAAACTGCAGACCGGTGGTTCATTGACCCACAGTGGTTCGACTTACACTTACACAAAGTCGGATGGAACTGTTGCCGTTTTCCATGACGTTTCTTTGATGTGTGCTGATTGGTGCACCATGGGTGTTGCCGACACCATTACATATCCGTCTGGCGAAAAACTCACATTCACTTTGCGCACTCGGAATAACTTCATTGGCATACAATCGATCAATAGTAATCTGGGCTATCAAATTAAAGTCAATTACCAATGCGATTCTCCGTCGTCAGCGGATTGCTATACAGCGGCGAGCGAAGTTATCGCGATCAACAATGCGGTTGATTATTGCGATCCCGCGGCCAACAGCTGTACGGGCTTAAGCCAATCTTGGCCCACTTTATCGATCAGCTATCCAACAAGCCCGGCGGCAATCGTGGTAACCGATCCAGTTGGAAATGCCACCACACGCAGCACGACCTCGAGCTTCACGCCATCGCCTACGCAGACAGACAAAATGCAGCGTCCTTCGAGCCGCAATATCAATTATATGAGGGATGTATGTTTTGGATGCGACCCAAACGCTTATAAGGAAGTAACTGACGGTTCCAGCTCCTCGCCCTGGACCTATTCCTTGTACCCCAATTTGGCAAATTCCATTTGGACTGGAACGGTCGTTGATCCGTTGGGACGCAAACGTGAAGTCATTGCGGAATTTGTTTCCCGCCGGCCCCTAACGGATATCGTGGACCTCGACGGCCTGCATCTTGAAACCACCTATACCTGGTACACCTACGCTTCTCCCACCCGGGTTACTTTTCCGGAAGGCAATTACACCAACTATACCTATGACTCGCGGGGAAACACGACGGAGG
>JACMJT010000327.1 GCA_014380505.1 Hyphomicrobiales bacterium
GGCGTCCCTTCCCGGTTACCACATCCTTCATGTGGTCAATCAGCGTCTGCCCGCCCGTGCGCCCGTCGGCACCCGTGGCTTCGCTCTGAGAATAGCGGCAAGTCGTGCAAAATACGAGCGAACGCATGGGCTTGCTTCGGTCCTTTAGGGATTGCTATGGTCGTCGCGCCTTCAATGGTGGCAAAGCCTTGATCTGTCAACGCAAACGAAAGCGACATGAATTACTCCCGCATCGCCTTTTCCGCTTCCGACACGCCTGAAGCCCGCAAGGCCCTGTCCCGCTTGGCCAAGCGCTATGGCAACGCCGCGCCCGAATCGGCTGACGTGGTGGTGGCGTTGGGCGGCGACGGCCACATGCTGCAAACCCTGCACCGCTATGTTTCAACCGGAACCCCGATCTACGGCATGAACCGCGGCTCGGTGGGCTTCCTGATGAATGATTACGCCGAAGGCGACTTGCTCGAGCGCTTGCATGCGGCCGAACTTACCGCCATCCGCCCCCTGCGCATGGTCGCTACCGATGAAAGCGGCAAGACCCACAAGGGCATCGCCTTCAACGAAGTGTCGCTTCTGCGCCAGCGTTCCCAGGCCGCGAAACTGCAAATTTCGATCGACAACAAAGTGCGCCTCGAAGAACTGATCTGTGATGGCCTCCTGCTCTCAACGCCCGCCGGCAGCACCGCCTATAATCTCTCCGCCCACGGACCAATTCTGCCTGTTAACGCGCCCCTTCTCGCTCTGACGCCAATCAGCGCCTTCCGCCCCCGGCGCTGGCGCGGCGCCGTTCTGCCCCACGATGCCAAGGTCACCATCACCGTATTGGAGCCGGAGAAGCGCCCCGTGGCCTCCGTTGCCGATCACGTCGAAGTGCGCCACGTGAAAACCGTCGAGATTGCCGAGGACAAGAAGCGCTCGGTAAAACTTCTCTTCGACCCCGGCCACAGCCTGGCCGAGCGCGTGCTCAATGAGCAGTTCAAGTTCTAGGCAGAACAATCACCCCAAACTGGGGTTACGCCGTCTGCCCAAACAGGATTTTCCGTTCCGCGTCACTCATGGGTTTTTGATAGGATGGAGCCGCGCCCGTGTAGGCTTTGACCACTGCAGGCCGTTCGGCGATGTCATCGAACCAGCGCTGCAGATGAGGGAAGGCTTCGATGTCCTGCTTGTGGCTCTTGTGCGGAACGATCCAGGGATAGCTCGCCATGTCGGCAATGCTGTAATCACCGGCAATGAATTCACTTTCAGCCAGGCGCTTGTTCAGCACACCGTACAGCCGCGATGTCTCCTTGGTGTAGCGTTCCATCGCATAGGGAATCTTCTCCGGGGAATAGCTGTTGAAATGGCCGTTTTGCCCGGCCATGGGGCCGAGGCCGCCCACCTGCCAGAACAGCCATTGCAGAACTTCGGCGCGGCCGCGGATGTCGGCTGGAATAAAGCGGCCGGTTTTTTCCGCGAGGTAAAGGAGAATGGCGCCGGATTCAAAAAGCGAGATCGGGGCGCCCCCGCCCTTGGGGCTGTTGTCGACAATTGCCGGAATGCGGTTGTTGGGGGAAATAGCCAGGAAGTCCGGCTTGAACTGGTCGCCCTTTCCGATATCAACACGGTGCAGATCGTAAGGAAGGCCCGCTTCTTCAAGGAAAATCGTGATTTTATGGCCGTTGGGGGTGCCCCAAGAATAGAGGTCGAGCATGGCAAATGTCCTTTTCTGTAACTCTGTAGATTACAAAAATGGGCATTGCTTAAAAAGCAACAAGATAAGTTACATTAATTATTCGGCAGCTTCCATGGACTCGTCGTCATCATTGATGCGGGGACGCGAGGCCATTTCCTTCTTCAGTTCTTCAGCCACCAGGAAAGAAAGCTCCAGAGCCTGGGCCGCGTTAAGGCGCGGGTCGCAGAAGGTGTGGTAACGGTCATTCAAATCTTCATCACGCAAGGCGCGCAGGCCGCCGGTGCATTCGGTCACGTCCTTGCCGGTCATTTCGACATGGACGCCGCCGGCATGGGTGCCTTCGGCCTGGTGGATGGCCATGAAGCGGCGAACTTCTGTCATGATCGCCTCGAAGGGCCGGGTCTTGTAACCGGAGGTCGCCTTGATGGTGTTGCCATGCATGGGGTCACAGGACCACACGACGACGCGGCCCTCGCGCTTCACGGCGCGGATCAGTTCCGGCAGGTGTTTTTCGACTTTGTCGGCGCCGAAGCGCGCAATGAGGGTGAGACGGCCGGGTTCGTTATCCGGATTGAGAATATCGATCAAGCGGATGAGTTCATCGGCCTTCAGCGATGGGCCGCATTTCAGGCCAATCGGATTCTTGATGCCGCGGCAGAATTCGATATGGGCATGGTCGGGCTGGCGGGTGCGGTCGCCGATCCACAGCATGTGGCCCGATGTTGCATACCAATCGCCGCTGGTGGAATCGACGCGGGTCATCGCCTGCTCGTAGCCCAACAACAAGGACTCATGGCTGGTGA
>JACMJT010000003.1 GCA_014380505.1 Hyphomicrobiales bacterium
CATCGGCCGTGATTTCCTGGCCGGACAGCGCTGCAGTCTGATTCTGGGTGACAACCTGTTCTTCGGCCATGGTTTGACCGCGTATCTAGCCGAAGCCGCGACGACAGATGGAGCCGTTATCTTCGCCTACCGGGTCAGCAACCCAAAAGACTTTGGGGTGGTAGAACTGGACGGCACAGGCAGGCCCGTCAGTATTGAGGAAAAGCCGTGCAAGCCGCTCTCCGACTGGGCGGTGACGGGGCTGTATTTCTATGATGGTGAAGCACCCGCAATCGCCTCGCGGCTGAAACCCTCGGCCCGGGGCGAGCTGGAAATCACCGAACTCAACAAGGCTTATCTGGAAAGCGGGCGGCTGTCGGTGAGACAATTGGGGCGTGGCTACGCTTGGCTAGATGCCGGGACGCCGGAAAGTCTCCTCGAAGCATCGCAATTTGTTCGTACGCTCGAGGTTCGACAGGGGCTGCAGGTCGCCTGTCCCGAAGAAATCGCCTTCCTCAAGGGCTATATCGACCTCGCCCAGATAAACGCTCTTGCCGACCGATCAGCCAATCCCGATCAAGCCCGTTATCTGCGCACGCTGTCGGACCGCCAATATCATGGATGACGCGGCGTCACGACCATGCCCCGCTTATTCGACCCAGATCTCAAATGCCACTGGCAGGACGTTACGTATGTTGGGACGAGCGTTCATGAAGGCCAGCAGCAGCACCGTATCGGCACACGCCGGTGCGGTGCTGTGCACGACCATATCCACGATACGCCGGTCATCAGCGGTGTATTCGCGCCATGATCCCAGCAAAAATGGCTGCATCTCGTAAAGGATGCTGTGGGAATAGGCGGATTCCTGCGCCAGTTGCGCCGGATAGACCAACCGGATGCCGAAGGTTCCGCCACCGGGCGCGCCACCTGTGAAGACGATTTTTGCGGCGAGACCGTATTCCAGATCCGCGCTCTTGAACCCAGCAAGTCGGTCGATCACACCAATTTCGGCGGCCTCATCCTTGCCAAGGGGGGCGGCGATCAGCCGCAGCATGTTCTCCGCTCCCTCCACCGTCGCAAGTGGACGCCCTTCGAACGGGCGGGTGTTTCGCCAGGGCTGCCGACGGGCTCGGTCGACTTTTCCGAGCAATTCAGCCAGCGAGTGCGCCTCGCTCGAACAACCGGCCTGCTCGAATATGGCCAAGGCCTCGTTAAAATAGTTCCGCCAGCCGGGGATATCGTCGAGCAGGGCGGGAAAGGCGACCACATCCTCATGGTAGACCACTTCTTCGTTGCCGCGATTCAGCCGCAACACGTCAAACATGGTGGATATGCGGTTCTCGGTGTGGAAACGGGCAAACTCGGGCAGATAGGGAATCCCCGACTTCATCAGCAGGGCATAGGTCAGCAACCGCCACTCGGGCCGATCCGTGCGAATCGCCTCTTGGAGTGCCAGTAAGTTGGCGTGCATTTGGGGCCAATGGGCCCCAACCCGTAGATGTTCATAGCCAGCGCCAACGGAATCGAGGCTGACGTAATAGCTGACCCTCTCCTTCCCCTTGAGCCAGCGCATATGCTTGTGCAGCAAGGTGCCGTTGGTGGTGATGCGCAGCCGCACCGAGGCCAGTTCCGGGTCGGCGCAGAATTTGCGCATGAAGTTCAACGCACTGGGGATGGCGAAGGGCTCGCCACCAATACACTCCACTTGAAGCATGGATAGAAAATCGTCGCGGCACCGCTCGAACAGGTCGTCGGGGAGAGCGGTCCGCCATTGGTCGCGCCAAGGCACCTGATAGCAGAAGGTACAGGAAAGGTTGCAGCCCCAACTGAAATAGAAGGCTGCCCGCAAGGGCTTGGAGGCCGGACGAACCTCCCCTCGCTGGAAGTCGTCGCGCACAAGCGTCAGATTGGCGAGCTGGCGATCGGACAACGTGGCTTCAGTGGGTACGATGTCGAAGTAAGATTGCGGGTGGGGGCGGGCGTCGATGGAATAGGGGCAGGTTCCGCAGCCGTCCACATGGGTGCCACCGGCCTGGAATCCGCGCAGCGCTTCCAGGCCCGCACCTTTGTAGATCTCGCCGAGAGTATGCAGATCGCCATTCGGAGCGAAGGCGTTGAGGCGGTTGCCCAGGTAAAAGCAGCAGCACGATGTCCAATTATCGGCGGATGACATGTAGACATCAGTCCAGGGGGCACTGCACCCGGTCCGCAATTCCAGTGAAGGCCGATCAGGAGTCATTCCGTTCCCCCATTCCTTGGGACGCTGCCATGGCGCCCTGCGGCCACAGCACGGACCGCTCCGCCCCATCGCGATATTTTATTAAGCCGCGAGGCGTTCCCACGGCCAAGGGGTCATCATAGACCCATCGGCCAATCATAGATGCCTCCTCCGGTCTAGGATTGGCGATCAAGGACATGGCCGCCCGCTGGGCTTCCGAGCGGGATAGTGGAGGCTGGCCCGAGCCGCAGAAGGCTAATGCCTGTTGTTGTAACCGTGATATTTCCTTGGTTTGCCAATCAGGCAATATGACCTCTCCCAGGATTGGTTTGCTGTCCGGTCCATAGCCAACCAGAGGTCCGAATGGCGAAGCGCAAAGGGACTCGAATACTTCGCGACTACGCACAAACGGCTTGGCCAACCACGAAGGAGCTCCAAGATGGGCGAGAAAACCCGCTGCATCACCGCCCCCGCTTCGCAGCATCCATAATATCCCTGGGGTCGTCAGCAAATAAGCGCCCGCAAGGCGAACATTAATGCCTTCTATTTGGAGAATTGACGCCAGTGCCCGCTGGATACTTCCGGCGTAACCAACATCCACCATAAGCAGTTGCCCGCCGTCCAGTGCCCGTTGTTCTCTGAGATGGTTGAGAATCGACAGTCTGATGGACCGACAATGGGTCTCTAGTGCTTTTTTGGCACCAGCCTCTGTCACCCAATCCAGAAATTTGGGCAACGAATCAGGCTGCAATATCTGAGTTGGGTTCAATCCACGCGGCAAGGTCTCGCCAACAAGGCCTAGACCTTCGAGCGCTTCCGCCACGCTGGCTGGCTGTCCACGAGCGCGGACCAACAGATTAACCAGCCCCTCGCGATCCTCTGCCGAATGGATTGCACCAGCCAGGCAAAGGCGGCGCCCCAGCCAAACCTCACCTACGGGAGAACCGGGGCGCACGGCTTGCAGCGCAGAGGCGAGAACACCACCATCTCTCATGACGCCAACGATGGCTTGCCCTTGAACGAACGGGAGTTGCCAGACCCAATGGGCAAAGGCTGAAAGAATCGGCCCGAACCGGTAGAAGCCATAAGCGGCGGGAAGGTCTTCCGAACACTCCAGCGGAGAGGGCGTCAGAATGACGGGAACCGGCACGGCCTCATCCTCCTCACCATCAACAATTTCCGCCTCGACGGCCGCGGCCTGAGAGGTGTCTGCGCGGACGATGGTTGGACAAAGTAGATCGTAGGGAACCGCTCCAGGCAATCCAGCCACATAGGCTCTGCACTCGGCGAAAACCTCGGGAGTTATGGTATCTGCGAGCCATCCGCGTCGTACAAATTCCCGACCGATTGCTTCAAAATGTCCCAAGAGTGGTTCCCAGCATGCGTTACCGAAATTGCTATAGGGCAGAGGCAGCAAACCAAGGGGCGGCATAGGGGCGCAGCCGGTCGAAATAGGCAGCTAATTCCGGGGACTGCGCTGCCAGATCGCACCGCATCGCCTTGGCTTCAGCACGGCGCCCGGCGGCGGCAAGGCAGGCGGCGCGATTGCCCAGCACTAGGGCGTCCTCTAGGCAGCAGGCTTGGGCCTGATCGCTCAGCTCAAGCGCCCGCGCGTGATCCCCCGACAGGGCGGCGGCGATCCCTTGCCAACTGATCACGCCGGCCCGTTCGGTCTCATCGCATGGAGTTGCGAGAGCCGCCGCGAGAAAGGCCTCAGCCTCAGCCACGCGGCCAGCAATAAGAGCGGCGGTGGCGGCAAGGCGGTCCGTGGGTGGGCAACGCCCCGTGGCGAGGCCCGTCCGACTGGCAATCAGCCCAAGGGCTTCCTCTGCGCGGCCAGTGACCATCATGACTTGGGCCAATGTCCAGATGGCGGTGCTGCCGGGATCACTCGCCAACGCGCGGCGCGCCAATTCCTCTGCTTTGGCATCGGCGCCGGCGATAAGCACCTGAGAAATCATGCCGGTTAATCCGCGGGTATCGCTTGGCTTGGCATTTAAAATGAATTCCACCAAAGCCAACGCTTCGTCCCTCAGGCCGCTCGTCCAGAAGCAAAAGGCCGCGCGGCATAGAGATTCAGCCGCGTCACCGCTGTCCCAAGGCAGATGAGGGGCAAATTGGAACAGGCGGCGCAACTCGGCCTGATCGCCGCACCTGGCAGCCATGTCCGCCATGACGAACCACGATACCGCCAAGTTGGCAGGCATGGCGGGCTTGCCGAGCCCGGTGAGTTCGGACCATTGTGCGCCGGCCCGGTTTGCATCTTCCTCGCGGCCAAGCACTCTAAAAGCCCAGCATTGCGCTGCAAGAGACAGGGAAAGGAACCTGTCGAGAACAGGATGCGTCATCTCAATGGATTTCCGACCTTTTTTTCTATGGTAAATGATTAGTCATCGCGGTGTTAATATTTCGTTTACGCTCGCTGTCTAAAGGTAGTGCTTGCTGGGTCCTAGAGGTAGCAATGTGTGCTGAGCGGCTATTCGATGAGGCGGTGGCGGCAGTCCAAGCTGGCGATTTGAAGCGATGCGCCGAGCGGCTCGACGTTCTGCTGGCCAACCATCCCGATCATGGCGAAGGATTGCGCCTGGGCGGGAAGCTGGCGCTGATATCCAATGATCTCCAACGCGGCCAAGCGCTACTTTGGCGCGCTGCCGACATCCTGCCCGCCCAATGCGAAATATTGTTCGAGTTGGGCGTGGCTTTGTTGCAGGGCGGCGACTATGACGAGGCCGCCACCTTGTTTCGTCGCCAATTGACCGCCATTCCCGGCCATCCCGGGGCGTTGTTCAATCTTGCCTGGGCCTTGCGCCGCACCGGGCACCACGGCCAGGCCGGTGAGGTGCTGGAACAATTGGTGGCGGCCCATCCCGGCCACGGCGAAGCCTGGTTCAACCCGGGCAATGCCCGCATGGATCTGGGGCGTTGGGCCGATGCCTCCGAGGCCTTCGAGCGGGCGCTTCCCTTGCGTGCGGACAAGGCTGACGTACTGCTCAATCTAGGCTTGGCCCGGTTGCGCCAGGGACAGCCCCATGAGGCGCGGCGCTGTCTGAACCAAGTGGAACAACCGCATCGGAGCGGTGGGCGGGGGCTGAGCTTCGAGGGCGAAATTCAAGCTTTGACCGGCAACGAGGCGGTGGCCCTGGAGCTGTTCACCCGTGCCGAGGCAGCCGAGCCCCAGCTCGCCCAACCCGCCTTACGCCGCGCGCAGATGTTGCAGGCGTTGCGGCGGCATGACGAGGCAATGGAGGTGTTGCGCGCGGCCATGGACCGCATGCCGGCAGAAGCGGTTTTGCTGGCCGAAGCCGCCTCATTTGCCCTGCGGTTCAAGACTTCCGGCGAGGCCCGGCGGCTGGCCGAGAAGGCCTTGGCAATCGATCCCAATTGTTGGGCCGCCCATGATCTCATCGGCCGTGATGCGGCGCTTCAAGGCCGTTACCGCGAGGCCGAAGCTGCCTTCCGCACGGTTCTGGAACTGGTGCCCTATCGTCATGATGCCCACAGCAATTTGCTATTTTTGATGCTGCTCGACGATTACTCCACGCCTGAAGCGGTTTATGCCGAGCATGCGGCGTTCGGCCGCAATTGGGGCAGCCGGATGACACCTCTGCCGGCGCGGCGTCCCATGCCAGAAGACAAGGGGCGTCGGTTGCGCGTGGGCTATGTTTCGGCGGACTTTTCCAACCATGCCGTGGCGCTGTTCTTCGAGCCATTGCTGGAGGCGCATGATCGCAACCGCTTCGAAATCTTTTGTTATCACGTCCGCCGCGAAGTGGACCATGTTACCGCCCGCCTGAAGGCAAAGGTCGAGCACTGGCGGGAGGTGCCGCTGGGCGAATCGCCCGAGCAGACGGCACAAGCCATCCGCAGCGATGGCATCGACGTTCTGTTCGACCTGTCCGGCCACACGGCGGGCAATGTCCTGCCCGTCTTCGCCCTGCGTCCGGCGCCGGTGCAATTGACGGGGCTGGGATACCAGGGGACCACGGGCCTGGATTGTTTTGCCGGCCGGGTGGTGGCCGGGCCGTCGGCAAAGCTGGCCGATGAGCAGGCCTTTTCCTCGGAGAAGGTGTTTCGTATCGGCCAATTCCCGTTCCAGACCATCAGCGATGCGCCCGAGGTAGTGCCGCCGCCCTGCACCCTTGGACACCCCTTCACCTTCGGCTCCGTCAACAAATTCGCCAAGGTCGGCGAGGGCGTGCGGCGATGCTGGGCGCGCATTCTTGCGAAAGTCCCCGGCGCGCGGCTGCTGATTGTTCATCCCGCCGGCGACAGCCCCCAGGCCATCGCCGAGGTGCGGGCGTTGTTCGCCGTTGCGGGTGCCGACCCCACCCGCATTGATTTGGTTGCAGAGAAGTCGTTGGCAGGATGGCTTGAAATGCTCAGCCGCGTCGATGTCACTCTCGATCCCTTCCCCTATCTCGGCGGAACCACGACCGAGTTATGCCACTGGATGGGCGTGCCCACCGTGACGCTCAGCCCCACAGCGATGATGGCGGGCAATGAATTTGCCAATGGATTAGCCGCCGATGAAGCCACCTACGAAGCCCTGGCCATCCGCACCGCGGCAGATCATGAGGCATTGCTGAACCTGCGGGCCGCATTGCGGCCCATGACCATGATGCGGAACTGGAGCGCGAGACGGCCCGTGGCGTTCGAACTGGAGAACATCTACCAAAGTTTGTGGATGGACTGGATCAAGACGTCGTCGTAATGAATGACTTTCGAAGCAGGAGATTGTTTGTTAGTAACTAGAGATTAGCCATAGGTGAAATGCTACAGATACAGCGCTCAAAGAGCGCCGGTAGGACGAAATGCAGAATGCAATGAAAATCTCGGTCATAGGCCTGGGCAAACTGGGCGCCCCCTTAGCTGCGGTCTTCGCCGCCAAGGGTCACGAGGTCATCGGCGTCGACCTCAATTCCAACTTCGTTGACAAGATCAATGGCGGCATCGCACCGGTAGACGAGCCCCAATTGCAGGACATGATCGACCAGGGCCGCGAGCGGTTGCGCGCGACCACGTCCTTCGAGGCCGCCGTGCTGGCCTCGGACATCACCTGCGTCATCGTCCCGACCCCCAGCAACGAGCAGGGCATCTTCACCAACAGTTATGTGCTATCCGCCATGGAAGCCCTGGGCCCTGGCCTGCGGGCCAAGGCCGGCTATCACGTGGTGGTGATCACCAGCACCGTGATGCCCGGTTCGTGCGACGGAGAAATCCGGGCGGCGCTGGAACAGTCCTCGGGCCGGCGCATCGGCATCAATCTTGGCCTGTGCTACAGCCCCGAATTCATCGCGCTCGGCAGCGTCGTCCATAATCTGCTCAATCCCGACATGGTGCTGATCGGCGAATCGGACCGTCGCGCCGGCGACCATCTTTCCGAACTGCTGCTGTCCAGTGCGGCCAATAAGCCGCCGGTGCAGCGCATGAATCTGGTCAATGCCGAGCTGACCAAGATTTCGGTCAACACTTATGTCACCACCAAAATTTCCTACGCCAACATGCTGTCGGACATCTGCGACCGCCTGCCGGGCGCCGATGTGGACGTGGTGACCACTGCCTTGGGTCTGGACACCCGCATCGGCCGCAAATACCTGCGCGGCGCCACCGGTTACGGCGGCCCCTGCTTCCCGCGCGACAATGTGGCATTCAGCGTCATGGCCCGCGCGGTGGGCGCTTCGCCCCTGCTGGCCGAAGCGACCGACGCCATCAACAACTACCAGCCCGACCGCTTGGCCGACATGGTTCGCCGCCATTGTGCGCCGGGCGCCGTAATTGCCGTGCTTGGTCTTTCGTACAAGCCCGATACCGGCGTGATCGAGGAAAGCCACGGCATCAAGCTGGTGCTGAAGCTGACCGAAGGCGGCATGCGCGCGGTATGTCATGACCCCAAGGCGGGGCCTGGAGCCCAGGCCGTGCTGGGTGACCGCGCCGTGGTGGTCGATGATGCGGCGGCGGCGGTGCGGCAGGCCGATTTGGTGGTGGTGATGACCCCCTGGCCCGAATACGCCACTGTGGCGGTCGAGAATTTCCAGCGTGCCGATGCGCCTTTGGTGGTGATCGATCCGTGGCGGATCATGTCTGAAGATGTCATGGACGCGGCCACCATCATCTATCCCGGCCGCTTCCGCGCCGGAACCGAACCCGCCGTGCAAATTGCCGCCAACGCCTGAGACGGAGCATCTCCAATGATGAAAAGTGTTGATGTGAACGATACCGTTTTGGTGGCCGGTGCCGGCGGCTTCATCGGCGGCTGGCTGGTGGGGCGGCTGTTGGAAAACGGCGTGCGCAACATCCGCGCGGTCGATATCAAACCGGTGGCAGAATGGTTTCAAATATTCCCTCAGGCGGATAATCGCCAGTTGGATTTGCGCGAAAACGCTGCGGCGCTCGAAGCGGTCGCGGGCGTCAACCGGGTGACCAATCTGGCCTGCGACATGGGCGGCATGGGGTTCATCGAGAACCACAAAGCTGAATGCATGATCTCGGTGCTGATCAACACGCATCTGCTAATGGCTGCGCGTGGCCAAGACATCAAAAGCTTTTTTTATTCCTCCTCGGCCTGCGTCTATAACGGCGACAAGCAGAAGGACGCCGATGTAGTGGCGTTGCGCGAGGAAGATGCCTATCCGGCGGCGCCCGAGGACGGCTATGGTTGGGAGAAGCTGTTCTCCGAGCGCATGTGCCGCCACTTCCGCGAAGATTTCGGCATCCCCACCCGCATCGCCCGCTTCCACAACGTCTATGGTCCGCACGGCACTTATGATGGCGGACGCGAAAAGGCTCCGGCGGCCATCTGCCGCAAGGTCATCGAGGCCAAGATGTCGGGCAAGCACGAGATAGAAATCTGGGGCGACGGCGAACAGACCCGCAGCTTCATGTTCATCGAAGATTGCCTGCACGGCATCGATTTGATCACCGCCAGCGACATCATTGACCCGTTGAATTTGGGCTCGGCGGAATTGGTCAGCATCAATCAGTTGGTGGACATCGTCGAAGGCATCGCCGGCATTACCTTGAAACGCAGCTATAACCTAGACGCCCCAAAGGGCGTACGCGGGCGCAATTCGGACAATGCCATGATCCAGCGCCTGCTGGGCTGGGCGCCGTCCACCCCGCTCCAAACCGGCATGGAGCAGACCTATCGCTGGATTTGGGACCAGTTATCGCTGCCCGCCGCGCAGCAGCGGGCAGCCTATAAATAAGGGCGGGCGAAGCTCTCGTTGCCGGATTTTCTCAAATCGCACCATGAGGGCGCCATCATGGCCATGACTAATTTCAACCGCAATCCGGTCTTCACCGAACGCTTGGTGCGGGATCGGGTCATGCGCGATTTCCCAATGATGTTGTTCGATGTCGGGTGTTCGGGCGGCCTGGACTTCACATGGACCCGGTTGGGCGACGATTTGCGCGCCATCGGCTTCGATCCATTGGTGGCAGAGATCGACCGGCTGAACGGCTTGGCGCCCGCCAATCATCTGTTCGAAGCGGCTTTCGTCGGCTCGCAGCCCTATCGGCAGAAACATGATCCCAATGATTGGTGGGCATTGAGCGCCCGCAATAATCAGCCCTTTCCGCGAACCAGCGCTCCTTGGGCGACCGACATCCTTCAGATGGACTGGACCAAGGAGGCCTATAACGCCAACGCCGAGGTGTGCTTCAGCGAGCGGCTGATATCGCTGGACGATTATTGCGCCGAGAAATCCATCGCAGATCTGGATTTCATCAAGATCGACACCGACGGTTCTGATTTCGAGGTCCTGACAGGTGCCGAACACATCCTCAATACGGGCCGGGTGTTGGGCGTGCAGGTCGAGGCCCAGTTCCACGGTGCCGTTGACCGTGAAGCCAATCTGTTCTCCAACATCGACACCTTGTTGCGGGAAAAAGGCTTTACACTGTTCGACATGGATCTGTGGCGTTATTCACGCGCCAATCTGCCGCGCCGCTTCTTCTACGACATCCCGGCCCAGACCCAGAAGGGTCAGGTGTTATGGGGCGAGGCGCTTTACCTACGTGACTTTGGCGATGCTGACTACGAACGGAAATGGCAACAGGACAGCTGGCCAGTGGCCAAGTTGATCAAGCTGGCCGCCCTTTTCGACCTGTATGGCCTGCCCGATTGCGCGCTGGAATTGCTGGAAAAATACTGCGATGTCCTGACTGCCGGCAATTATCCCGTGGACGAGTGGACACAATGTCTGGTGCCGCCGATCAACGGGCAGACAGTAACGCTTGCCCAATACCGGGCTCATTGCGAAGATCTGGTGCGCCAGAAACGTTATAAAGACCTGCCGCTTTAACGGAGAGGATGACTGCCATGCGTTGCCCCGTTCCATGGTATGAGTTGTACATTTCCGCTCCTCAGAACCGTATCAGCACCTGCTGTTACTATGGCGGGCCGACCATTGACCTGAATGAGGTGACGTCGAACGGCAAAGAGGTCGAAGCGGTTTGGGGCGACCCGAAGATAAAAGCGATCCGCAAGTTGCAAAGCAACGCAGCCGATGACGGGGAAAACGGCTGTTCGAAATGTCACTTCTTCCAGAAGCGCCCTGACCGCACTGAAGATACCTATGTGAACTTCAAGGCGTGGCTGGCCGCCGATTTGTCGCCAAAACAGCGCGCCAATCTAGAGCTGGCCAAGCATGATTTCGAGCACGGGGTGGTAGAGACTGCGGCGCGTCCCTTGCGCTATTTCCTGCTGTTCGGGTTCCACTGCAACATCGACTGCATCATGTGCGTACAGATTCCCGGCCGCAAAAAGCAGGAACAGGAATTGTCCTGGGACCTACTGAAGAAATGGTGGCCGGGTTTCGACTCCGCCCTCAGCGTCGATGTCATTGGCGGCGAGCCTTTCGCCATTCCCTCGGCCATCCGTTTCATCCGCGAATTCGTCGCCGACGAGTCCCTGCAACCGGTGAAGCTAAACCTGTTCACCAATGGCACGGTCGTTCACAAGCATCTCGAGCTGTTGAAGCGAAAGCGCCGTCTTGGCTTTTCGATCAGCCTCGACAGCATTGGCGAAGGTTACGAGACCATCCGTTGCGGCTCGAAATGGGAGCGGCTTAGGGAAAACCTTTTGACCCTGCGCACCTTGATCGACACCACCCACCCGGAATGGCACATGGGAACCAGCGCCCTGATGATGAAGGCGGCGGTGCCCTATTTGGCCGATTACGCCCGCTTCCATGTGGAAAACCGCATTTCGACAGTGTTTCATACCCTCACCGTTTCGCGCGGGATCGAGGAAAGTGTTTATCGCGACGATATCATCAGCTACCCGCTGCTGCTGCGGGGCGTTCCCAATTGGCGGCAGCATTTCGATGATGCCATTGCTATCTTCGAAGCGCACGATCGCCCCAGTGAGACCGCGCTATTGATCATGTTCCGCGATCGCTGCGCCGAGGGGATTGCCCAACTGGCAGGGCTCTTCGTCGAAAGCCGTGACATGCCGCTGGTGGTTGCCGAAGGGGCGGGCGTCCTGGACGCCCAAGACCGCGAGTTCGGATATAATAACGGTGCGGTGACGCGGAACGATGCGGGGGTCTTCAGCTTCCCTGCCAACCACATTCACCAAGCACATTTCCTGCGCTTCGCCCCGGCCGAGCCGCCGACGGACGGAATCCTGCGTGTGCGCATGTGGTGGGCCGACGAGGCGCCCAGCCTAAACGACACTGCTTGCGACATCACCTTCGACGAACAGCCCAATTATCGTCTGCTGTGCTGGGACGAAGGCACCGATCAGCGTGGCCGTTTCAAGGAATTGACCATCATGCGATGCGACGGCGCGGCCTCGGCCGAATTCGAGATCACCCTGCGCGCCGCCCGTGTCGGTTTGCGAACCGTATTCCCCACCGCCCTGACTGCCTTTGGGACGGGCCGATGAAGCGCTGAGCGGAGAGGGGCCGCCATGCTGTCGCTGGTGCTCTATGGTCGCAACGATACGCACGGCTATAACCTGCATAAGCGGGCGGCCATCAGCCTGAACTGCATGGCGCAAATGCTGGTCGACGACGATGATGAAATCATCTTCGTCGATTACAACACGCCCGACGATCTGCCGACCTTTCCCGAAGCCATCCGCGACACCTTGACGCCACGGGCGCGGCGCTTCCTGCGCATCCTGCGCGTCCGTCCCGCCGATCACGAGCCGTGGCGCCACCTGACGCATTTACAGGTCTGCGAGACGGTCGCCCGCAACGCGGGCATCCGGCGGGCCAATGGGGCCAATCCCTGGATTTTGTCCACCAATACGGACATGATTTTCGTGCCCCGCCAGTCTGACCGAAGCCTGACGGACATGGTTGACGGGCTGCCCGCCCGCTGCCACCACCTGCCGCGTTTCGAGCTTCCCCAAACCCTATGGGAAGAATTCGACCGCGCCGATCCCGCTGCCATCATGGCCCATCTCGGGGAATTTGGGTCGCGGTTGCATCTGGACGAGATCGTGCACGGCAGCGATCCGGCTCGGTTCGACAATCACGGCGACTTCCAATTGTTGCCGCGCGCCGCGCTGGCGGCGATCAACGGTTTCGACGAACGCATGCTCAATGGCTGGATCGTCGATAGCAACATGGCGCGGCGGATGATGCTGCATCTCGGTCCGCCCGCATCTTTGGATGCCGACCTTGCCGGCTATCATTGCGATCACACCCGCATCGGCGGCGTGTTTCATGGCCGCGACCATTTGGAAAACGACTACCGCCGCTTCTACGAATGGGTCGAGCGCGCGGACTTGCCCCATCAGGCATCATCGTGGGGGCTAGCCGAGCGGGAAATCGAGGAAATCCGTCTTGCCGAGCGTCCCCCCGGCCTGACCCGGCTGCTTGCCGCTGTGCTGCCGCCGCCAACGGGGCAGGCGGTCGTTTCGAACAATCGCCCGGATTTGCCGGACGTTTCCGCTTATTCGCCGGAGCATGCTGTTCCGTTCATCGCCGATCTGCTTGCCACCCTGCCGAGAAACGCCCGCATCGCCTGGTTCGGCACCCGGCCGCGTTTGCTGGAGTTGATGGTCGCCATTCATGGGGCCATGGGGTTTACCGTTCCCCTCGTGGTGGCCGCCGAATGCGGTCTCGCCGTCGCCGGAACACATAACGTCCCTGCCGCGGTGGCCTTGGCCGAGGCCGATGCGGATATGGTGATCTTCGAATTCGGCCGCGCCACCCAGGACGCGGCGCTCGATGGTGACGAGACCGGTTGGAGCAATGCCGATCTTGATGCGGTGGCGCCGGTGCGCGCGGGTTTCTTGGCCATGGTTGAACTGGAACGGAAGGCCATTGCTGGTGGGGCTCGCCCTCGCCCCGTGGTGACAGTCAACGCCATTCATAACCGGTTTGAGCCCTTGGTCCACGAGACCCTGTCAGTCGCCCGCTCGCCCTTCAGCAGCCGCGTCCGTCACGGTGCGGTGCGCCCTGATAGCTCGCCGCTGTTGCGGCTTAGCGCGGTGGATTTGGGGCCATGGCTGCAACGGCGCATGGGCCGGCCACAGCCCGTGCCGGTCACCGAGGCGGTGCGCCTTCTGACCTTGGCCCAGCTTCTGCTGAGCGACGAGGGCACTCCCGAGCAGTTTCTTTTGGCCTGCCGGGCGGCTGAGGCCATGCTGGCGGTACTCGAATTCCCCCCTGTGGCGGCACTGGGTTCCGCCGCCATGCTGCGCGACCGTATCCAAAGCGAGCGTGGGGCGACCCGATTCCGCGATCGGCTTCGCCTGCCGCTTACGGACGCAATCCCATCGCCGATGGACGCCCCTTGCCGGTTGGCTTGCGCCGAAGATTGGGAGGCTTCTGACTGGATTGCGCCGGCCCGCAAGTTCCTGGGCGGCGCCTTTGCGGGCAATCTGTTCCGCCGTTCCACTGCAATCTGGGTGGCGGGGCAAATCTTGGCCATCGCCGGACGCGAGGGCACCTTCGGCCCCGGCAAGCGAGCATTGCTGTCCCCTGGCGCGCCGGAATGCCTGCCGGAAATCCTCAGCGAGCACATGGCGGATATCCATGTCCTGGCCGGGCCGCAGCCGCGCCCGGTCTCAGCCGTTATGCGGGTGCCGTCGCGCCTGGACCTGTCGCGCTCAGCCCCCGATAACGGCCTTTACCACCTGATCCAACTGGACGATTGGGCTGCCTTGGCTGATGCCGCCCCCCGATTGTCGCCCGGCGGATTGCTGGTGGTGGTGGCGCCGGTTGCCCTCGACGCCGCCCTGCAGCCCCACATTCAAGCTGACAGTTTTGGGCTGGAGATTCTCCCCGCAGCGCCCATGGAAGTGACCCGCACCACCCTGGATCTTATGGTCGGGAATGACATGGTCCTGCCGGCCACCTGGTTCTTCCGCCGGAGCCGGGGATGATCGCCACCGCGTTCGAGACTTTCCAGCACCGCGCCATGGCGGCGGACATTCGGCTGGTGTCGGTGGACATCTTCGACACCATCTTGCTGCGCCGTTGCCGCCCGGAACTGGCCCGTTTCGCCGATATCGCCGCCGCCCAGGCGATCGCCCTAAACCGGGCGGGAATCGACGGCGTTACCGCCGAAGGCGTTTATCGTGCCCGGCTGAAACTGCATAAGCAGGTCTATGACCAAGTCCGCCGTGGCGAGCGCCCCGAAGCGCGGCACGACGACATCCTTGACGCCATCCGCGTCCATCTGAATCTGCCGGTGCAGGCGCTGCCGATAATGGCCGAGGCTGAGACGGTCTACGAAAGCAGCGTCCTGACGGCGAATCGGGCATTGGTAGCCGGGCTTGCCGAAATCGCCTGCGCCAAGAGGCTGATCCTTTCCACCGACATGTACCTGCCCGAACCCGCCATTCGTGCTTTGCTGGCCCAGTTGACCCCCGATCTGGCGGCATTGCCGCTGCTGGTCAGTTCGGATTTGGGCGCCACTAAACGGTCGGGCACGCTGTTCGGTTTATTGCCCCAAAGATTCGGCGCCTGCCCTCGCGAAATCCTGCATGCCGGTGACAACAAGGCCGCCGATGTGGAGCAAGCGCGGGCTGCCGGGCTTCATGCCCAATGGTTGCCTCGCTCGCTGGCGTTCCGGCTGAATCTGGCGGTCAAGGATCGGGTCCTTCGCCGCACCTTGCGCCGCAAGGGCTGGCTTTATTGAGTTGTTAACCATTAATCGCGCCAATGGTTTTCTGCGTCGGCACTAATAAAGGTAGTTCGTCTCATGCTGTCGATCATCGTTTACGGTCGCAACGATTCGCACGGCTATAACCTGCACAAGCGGGCGGCCATCAGCCTGAACTGCATGGCGCAAATGCTGACCGATGACGACGATGAGATCATCTTCGTCGATTACAACACCCCCGATGACCTGCCGACCTTTCCCGAAGCCATCCAAGACACCTTGACCCCCGAGGCTCGCCGCCGCATGCGCATTTTGCGAGTGCGGCCCCAGTTGCACGACCGGCTGGCCGGACTGACCCATCTGGTGGCGTTGGAACCCCATTCCCGCAACGCCGCCATCCGCCGCGCCAACCCTGCCAACCGCTGGGTGTTGTCCACCAATCCCGACATGATCTTCACCCCCCGGCACGATGGCCTGACGCTGACCTCCATGTGCAGCGGGCTGGCGGATGGTTGGTATCACTTGCCGCGCTTCGAATTGCCCGAGGCATTGTGGGAGTCCTTCGACCGTCTTGACCCCGTGGGCACCATCGACCGTCTGCGCGGCGATGCGTGGCGCTTTCATCTCAACGAGATCACCTACGGCAACGACACCATCCTTTATGACGCACCCGGCGACTTTCAGCTGTTCCTGCGCACCGATCTTGAGGCCATTCACGGCTTCGACGAACGCATGGTCAGCGGCTGGCACGTGGATTCCAACATCGCCCACCGCATGAGGCTGCTGCGGGGCAATGTGGGAACCGCGGTCGATGGGCTGTTCGGTTATCATTGCGACCACACTCGCATGGCCAGCGTGGGCCATGGCCGCGACCGGGTCGAGAACGACATGCGGCGCTTCATCCTTGACGTTGACCAGCCAAGCCTGCCCCAGCAGGCCGAGGATTGGGGCTTGAACGGGTGCGATCTTGAGGAATTCCGCTTAGGGACGGGACGGTCAAGCTTAGTGTCGGCGCTGGAACAAGTGCTCTCGCCCATGGCCGAAACGCCCACGGAAGCGCGTTACACTTTGGACACCTACAATGACCTGGCCTACAACGCCGATCACGTGCTGCCGTATCTTGCCGATCTGCTGCTGTCGCTGCCCCGCAGCACCCAATTTGCCTGGGTCGGCGCGCGCACGCGTCCATTCCATCTGTTCCGCCGCTTGATCAAGGCCTTGGGCTTTTCCGGCGAAGCGGGGGTGCCGCGCTCTTGCGCCGGCGTTGCCGAGGGCTTGAACGGCGTGGACCTGCGGCCCGACGCAGATATTCTAACCACCGCCGACGTTTTCATTTTCGAATTCGGCGCTGTCAATCAAGACAAGGGCGCCGCATGCGACATGTGGGATGCGGATAATCTGACCCAACTGGCCTCGGTGCGGCGGCTGTTTCTGGATTTCGTGGATGCCGAGCGCTTGGCTATCGAGGACGGTGCACGGCCGCGTCGGGTCATTGCGCTGAACGCCATCGGCAACCCGTTCGAGCAGGTGGTGCATGACGCCGTCTCGGTGAACCGGACGCCCCACAACACCCGCTTGAAGCAGGGCTTCGTCATCGCCCAGCCGCGCCAGAAGCAAGAGCCGTTGATCCCCGCTCTGGTCGGACAGTGGCTGGGGCAGGCCATGGGCCGCCGTCACGCCGTCCCCATTACGGAAAGCGTCCGTCTGCTGAGTTGCCTGAGCGATTGCCTGGACGGCGCCACCAGCGCCGAACGGCACTTGGCCAATGCCAAGGCTGCTGCCCCGCTGCTGACATTGCTGGACTATCCGGGGGTGGTGTCGCGGACCAGCGCTGATCGGCTTGATGTGGCGCGCCGAACTTTGGAACGCAACCGCCCGTCGGCCCAATCGCGTCCACACGCCGTGGTGCCGGTCCAGGCACCGGACACGTTGCCGTCCCAGGCTCCCTGCCGGTTGGCCAATGTGGAAGATTGGGAGGACGACGCCTTCCTGCGTTTCGCCCGCCGCTATTTCACAGGAACCTTCGCCGCCAACTGGTTCCGCCGCTCGGCGGGGCTGTGGGTTCGGCTGGCGGTTCTGACCCGGCTGGAGGCCGAGGGCATTCTAAACCGCAATGCCCGCGTTCTTGTGGTGATGACCGGTCTCAATGACGGTCTGTGCGATGCCTTAAGCACGTGCGTCGGCCACGTAGACATTCTCGACATGGTGCCGCCGGACATTGGACCGTTCGATCGGCTGCCGCCGACGGCCTTGCGCGACCCGGCACGCCTGAGTGTGGTCGCCGCGCCCCGTGAGGGCAGCTATGACGCCGTGGTGTTCCCGCGCGGTGCCGCATTCCATGATGGGGATGCAGTCCAGGGGGCGTCACGTCTGCTGGCGGCGGCGGCGGCCCTGCGTCCGGGTGGCGTGCTGGTCTTCGCCGAACGGCTGCGCATCGACGGCCCGCCGGCCCATGGGCGCCTGGACGTCAACCGGGCCTTCTCCCCGGCAGCGGTCGAAGTCTTCCGCGATCTCGCGGGGCTTGAGATGTTGCCGGTGGCGTCTCCGTCCCTGTCGGCGCCCACCTTGGATTTGGTGGCCGCCGATCGTCAGGAGGAATTGTGGCCGCACATGGTTGTGCGCCAGGACGACGGTCTGCAAGCAACCGCTATCTGGTTCCTGCGCCGCTTGGAATGCCCAATCAAGGCTGATACCGCCGCGCAGATGGCCCAAGTTTTGACGGGAGGGGACGTGCCGGCATGACCTGTTGCGATCACATGCCGGACGTTCCGCTGGTGCAATGGCGCCCCCGCGCCCATAACGGCGCCCGCTACATTTGGGCAGGCACGCTTCCGCTGGAGGTGCGGGTTACCGTGGCGCAATGGTGCTACGCCATGTCGCTGCCTCTAGACCAAGCGGTGCTGGCCCAAGCGGCTGCCACGGCCTCACGGCTGCTGGTGGAAGTGTCCCTGACGGTGTTCCAGGGGCGCGTCGGCGTGGGCTGCGTTGGGGGCGACGGCAGCACCTATGTTACGGATGAACGGGAAGCGGGCGCGGCGGACGGCCCGGTCACCCTGATCCTTGAATTGGACCCCGCCGCTGGCGGTGAATGCCTGATGCTGCGCAATGCCGACGCCCAGGGCAGCGAGGGGCATGCCGTGGTGAACGCAGTGACTGCGCGGTGCGGCAATGCCGATTGGGAGCTTCAGGCGGCACCGTTCCTGGCCCGCGACGACAAGCCGTTGCCGCTGGCGGAGCTATCCGCGCTGGTGACGCATTTCGGGACTTTGCCGGGTGCTAGCCCGGCGGGACATATAGACTCGCTTCCGTTGACCGCTCTGGCAGAACGGCTGGGCTTTGCCGATCCGCCTCCCCCGGTCAGCGGAACCCAACCGGCCTTGGCCGAGCGCCGCATGGAGATCGATGATCTACCGCTGCTGCGCTATCTCTATAAGCATCACCGCCCGGCCCGGCATCTGGAATTCGGCACCTGGGAGGGCATTGGAGTGGTGGCCTGCGCCGAGGAGTGCGAGGCCGAGATCTGGACCCTCAACCTGCCCGACGGCGAGAACGATGCCGCCGGTCGCCCGGCCTATGGCGCCGACCGCTCGGATAGCGGTTCGGCCATCGGCTGGCGTTATCGCGCCGCCGGCTTTGCGCCGCGCGTGCATCAGCTTCTGTGCGACAGTCGCGAGTGGCGCGACGACCAATTGCCGGACGGATATTTCGACAGCGTCCTCATCGATGGTGGACACACCGCCGAAGTGGTAGCCAGCGACACCGGCAAGGCGTTGCGATTGCTGCGGCCGGGCGGGCTGTGCCTATGGCACGACTTCTGTCCAAGCCCGCGCGCTTTGATGAAATGTGGCTCGACGCGCGGCGTTGCACGCGCCGTGGTCGATCATTGGCCGCACTGGCGCCCCCTGCTGCGCGACGCCTTCTGGCTAAGGCCCAGCTGGGTGCTGGTTGGCGTGCGGGCGTGATGACGGTCGAAGATCTAATTGTTTTGAAGAAGGAGAGGACGATGTCGCAGGTGGTAGAAGGCTGGGAGGAGCCTTTCGAGGTGCTTCGTCGGAAGTGGGGCGAGGTGCCGACCAATACATCGGCTACCGGTCGGGTATCGACAGTCACGCTGCTGGATAAGTCACCGGCCGAATTGGTCGCCTATTGGCGTAGCGTTACCGACCCGCTGTTCGACGATACCAGCCACGAAACCCTGATGTTCCCGGTGGATCTCTATAAGGATTTCCTGAAAGATCGCAAAGTCCTCGACATCGGTGCCGGGCTGGCAACCATGACGCTGAATTTTGCCCTGGCCGGTGCCCACGTTACCTTCGTCGATATCATTGAAGACAACCTCAAGGTCCTTCGCAAGATTTGCGAGGGCTTTGGCATCCTTGATCGTGTCGACTTCCATTATATGCGCGACGTGCAATCCCTCACATCGCTTCCCTGCGACTTCGACGTGGTCACCGCCATGGGATCGTTGCACAACGCCCCCATCGACGTGATGCGGCCTGAAATCCAGGAGCTGTACACGCATCTGAAGCCAGGTGGCCGCTGGCTGCAATTGGCCTATCCCCGTAGCCGCTGGGAGCAGGAGGGCGCACCGCCGTTCTCGCAATGGGGCGTGATGACCGATGGCGAAGGCACGCCCTGGGCCGAATGGTACGACGTGGACAAGCTGCTCAGCCTGTTCCCCGAGAACTCCATGCGCGTGCTGTTCTATGCGGAATGGTATAAGAACGCCTTCAATTGGTTTGATTTCAAGCGAGTGGAATAACGGTGATGGAAGCCGCGCGCGCCCTAGAGCGAGGCGGCTTCCTAATCATCCCTGGAAAGGCAGAATGCCATGGCCAATGTGCTTTTCGTTTTGCCTTGGGTCTATCACGACGAGAACCGCCGTGATTACGACGCGTCGCAAGAATGGCGGTGCGGTCCCTATAACGTTCTGCTGATCCTCACCATGTTGCAGAAGGCGGGCCATCGCGTCCGCCTGGTCGATCTACAGCGCGAGGTGATCCGCCACCTGGGTAACGTCGACGCCGCCCTGGGGGTGTTGACGGCTGCCATTGCCGATTTGAAGCCTGACATCATCGGGTTCAGTTTCTTTTCGGTGCATTACTTCGAAGTGCAGCAAGCGGTGGCAACAGCGCGGGCGGCCTGTCGGAAATTGGGCATGGCGCCCATGTTCATCGCCGGCGGCATCCACGCCAGTATCGATCCCCGCTCAACCATTGAGGAACTTGGCTTCGACTTCGCCTTCAACGGCGAAGGCGAATTGGGCATGGTGGCCCTGGCCGATGGTGCCACTCCACTTTCGGTGCCGGGCGTGGTCGGCCGCGGCACGCTGTCGCTAACGGGATGCGCGCAGCCTAAGGGCCTGCAGGTTCAGCACCTGGACGATCTGCCCTTCCCGGATTGGAGCCTGTGCGACTACGCCTTCTACGCCGCGCCCAGCTATGCCCGGTTGAAAGTACGCATGACCAGTAGCCTGGATTTAATGATGGGTCGCGGCTGCGTCTATCACTGCACCTTTTGCGCCTATAACGCATTGTCGTCGGTTCGCTTCAATTCCGCCGAATACCTGGTCGATCAGGTCGCGCGTATGGCCCGCGATTATGCTGTGAACAGCGTCTATTTCCTGGACAGCACCATAGGCAACAACCGTAAGCTCATCATCGCCTTCTGCGAAGAAATGCTGCGGCGTGGCCTGGAAAAGCAGGTGTCGTGGATGGCCAACATTCGGCCCAACCAGATCACCCGAGAATTGCTCGAATTGATGCGTCGCGCCGGTTGCTGTTACCTGTTCTACGGCTTCGACTCCAACAGCCAGCGGGTGCTTGACCTGATGTCCAAGGGTTGCCGTGTTGAACACAACGAAATGGCCGCCCAGCTTCACAACGAAATGCTGTTCCCCTACAACGCCAGCTTCATTGCCGGGTTCAACGTCGCGGTCAGTATTCCGCGTCCAGACA